>NZ_JAPFEA010000138.1 GCF_026169115.1 Intestinimonas sp.
CCCCATATATAAAATGGGACGAAATTGATGGAGTTATGCTAAATCATCCAATTTGTGAAAGCGAAACAGCTTATTATCGTTGTTACAAAGATTTTACTTACGACAATATGGTAGCACCACCAGGGAAAACAGTAGAGGTGCAAATTATAAGAGTAGCAAAGGACAAAACAAGTCCTATTGAAGATTCTTTTGTGGTTCCAATTAGGTTTGAGGATGTGCTTGGTAATCAGTATGAACAGAGAATCGTGATATCCTTTTCCTTGTGCCAAGACTATACTGCGGAGATTACTAATATTGCCTCTATTACCCCGGTTTTGCTGAAGAATGAAGATGACAGTAAAATGGATGAAGGTGGATAAACTAAACAGCACAATTATCTCTGCAGCATCATACTTTATGGGGACTTAGATGTAATCCGTTAAATATGAGGTTAAACATGAACGACGATATAATTCTTTTTGTTAAATTTGGAGAGAAAAAACATATCGCTCAATTGCTCAATGGAAAAATGTACTTTTCAAACGCCGAAAAGTTTCGTGGAATTGAAAAGGAAACAGGGTTAAAAGGGCAAGGAGATGCTTATGAGGCTGTTCTAAGATTCGGAAGTGGACAAGCAATATGGATAGACGAAGTTACTGGACGGATGGGATATATTCCAAAAGTAGAAGCAAATATTCAATTTGAGGATACATATAAGATACCCGTATTTTGTATTACTCAAATTAAAGCGAGTGATTGTTTTGTTGAAGAAAAAAACGGTAAGTCTTTCTTAAAAGTAAATAATGCGGTTGTAGGCACAATCAAGAGTCATTTTCCTAAAGCAGATGCAGCTGGGGTATTTTTTTCCCCTGCGCAGTTCCTTTATAGTGTGAGTAAACTCGGCGTAACAATGTGCGATCAAGTTAGGTATTTTGATTTTGCCCCCAAAGGGGATGTTCGTAAAATGCTTGAATATATCAGTCAGAATACCGGAGCCATTAATAAAAGGAATGAACAAATAATATCAAGCATTGAGGTAATGGGTGACGGCGATCAAAAAAGGACATCAGTAACGAAAAACAACATGAAGCGTATTCTTTTCTGTAAAGATAGTTATTTTTCGGTCGAAAAAGAATATCGGATTATTTTGCCAAATAAGAGAATTAACACACCACAACATTATTATGTACGATGGGGAAAATTGAAACGAAAACTATATCCTATTGAAGAGTTTTTTTCTGGAATAGAGATTTAACCTAAAGATAGCATGAAAAGAAGGGGTTATATGGGAACACTACTTTCTGATAAATACACCGCCTGGCAAGCAGAATGCGAAGCCCGCTTTCAGCAGCTCAAAGCCAACGAAGAAGAGCTCAACCGCATCTTCATCGACATCTATGGTTTGCGGGACGAGCTGACCCCCGATGTGGCCGACAAGGATGTGACCGTCCATCGGGTATTTGACAGCAAGGACGATGTGCCCGAGTCCATGAAGGGTAGCAACTATGTCCGCACCATGCGGGATGAGATCGTGTCCCTCATCTCCTACGCCGTGGGCTGTATGTTTGGCCGCTACTCCCTGGATGTGGAGGGGCTGGCCTACGCCGGCGGCGAGTGGGACGACAGTAAGTACAAAACCTACATCCCCGACGAGGACAACTGCATCCCCGTCACCGATGTGGAGTATTTTAAGGATGACATTGTGGGCCGATTCGTGGAGTTTGTCCGCACGGTCTACGGCGAGGACACGCTGGAGGAAAACCTGAAATTCGTGGCCGACGCCCTGGGCGGCAAGGGCGCCACCAGCCGGGAAATCATCCGGAACTACTTCCTGAACGATTTCATCAAGGACCACATCAAGACCTATCAGAAGCGACCCATCTACTGGATGTTCGACAGCGGCAAGCAAAACGGCTTCAAGGCGCTGATCTATATGCACCGCTATGACGAGAACACCATTGGCCGCATCCGCGCCGACTACCTGTTCAAGATGCAGCGGGCCTATGAAAACGAGTTGAAGCGCGTGCAGGATACCATTGACAGCAGCGCCAACTCCCGCGAGGTGGCTCAGGCCGAAAAGCGCAAGGAAAAGCTGACCAAGCAGCTGAAGGAAACCCGCGACTACGACCAGAAGATCGCCCACCTCGCCCTCGCCCGGATATCCATTGATCTGGATGACGGCGTGAAGGTGAACTATGAAAAAGTCCAGACCGCCCCGGACGGGCAAAAGCTGGCGATCCTGACGCCAATCAAGTAAATACATACAAGAAGAGGAAAGCAACATGGCAGAGCTGAACTTAAAACAAATTGCGGACAAGCTCAACGGGGAGTTCGTGGGCGATGTGCGGAAGCTGGTCTTCTGGTACGACGCCAATGGAGACTTCGCCGATGAGATCTCCAATCTGGAATTGAATCATGCCAAGGTGCTGGTCATGGAACCGGACAGCCAGTTCCGCACCAAGTATTTCCTGGAGCGCGAGGACACCACCACCAATTATCTGGTGTATGCGCCCTTTGCGAAGCCTGCCATTCGGGACAACCATTTGGAGGATACCATTCGCTACTCCAAGGAGTTCTTTGCCGACCGCATCTCCCTGATCTGTGTGGATCTGGGGATTCCGGAGAGCCTGAAGCCGGTGCTTCAGAAGTATGCCGGTTTTTTCAAGGCAAAGGAGCGTACCGACCGCTTCTACAAGCTGGAGATCGACCAGTGGACGCAGGAATCGGTTGAAGTCGGATTGATGAGCGTCCTCTGCCGGGTGCAGGCGCTGAACTTCGAGGAGGTCGTGCGCGTTGTTCTCACCGGCGATGGCTTCGAGGAGAATAAGTACCTGGTGGATTTCAAGCGGTATGATCTGGAGGACAGCTTTTGGAAGCTGGTCAGCCTGCATTTCGGTTATACGGAGAGCGAGCCTACCCTTGAAAAACTGGCTATGACGCTTCTGATGACCTACGCGCAGAAAGAGGTGGGCAAGGAGCTTCCGAAGGACTGGAGCAGTCTTGTTTCTGTCAAGACCGGCAATGTGGTGGTCTTTATGGAGAACATCATGAACAACATCCAGTATCAGGATCGATTTGAGGCCATTTCCGCAGAGGTGGAAGAGACTCTGCGGGTGGAAGAGCTTCTGAGGGGCTATCCCGTGGAGCAGCTCATTGATTGCGATGTGTTTGCCTGCATTGACCGGATGATCATCCGGTGGATGGTGGAGCGGCTTTGCAGTGAAGATCTGGGTACGGCTCTGCTGGGTAAGAGCATTCCGGAAATCTGTGAGCTGCGCGGGCAAAAGCATTTTGCAGACCGCTATGCCGAAGCCTACGCGGTTCTAACTAACGCTTTTGCCATGCTCAAGGAGGCAAAATACACCGGTCATCCTGACGCCGATACCATGATCCGGCAGTACCGTGAGAAGGATTACCGGATCGACACTTATCATCGGCAGTTCTATTTCTACTACGACCAGCTGGAGGACAAGGAACCCTTTGCCCAACTGCGGCAGTTGGTGGAAAATGTCTACACCAACGATTATTTGAGCAAGATCTGCCTTGCGTGGAACTCAGCTTTCAGCAAGGCCGATACCGCATCTCTTTCCATCCCCATGCAGCGCCGCTTTTATAACCGCTACCTGGGTGGCAAGAACCGCGCCAAGACGGTTGTACTGATCTCCGATGCCTTGCGCTATGAGGTCGGCATGGAACTGATGGAGGCGCTTTCCAAGGACGCCAATTGTGCCTCTGTTAAAATGGACGCCATGCTTTCGGTGCTTCCCAGCGTCACGCGGATTGGTATGGCGGCGCTACTGCCTCATAAGCAATTACATATGGATTCGTCTGCGGTAATGGTAGATGGTGCAGCAAGCACCTCGACCGCACAGCGCGGTGCGATCTTGGCCGCGGCTGATCCGGATGCCCGTTGCTATCTCTTTGAGGATGTGGAGCGCATGGGTTCTGCGGAGCTGGCAGAGGCATTCCGCGGCGTATCCACTGTCTACATATATCATAATCAAATCGACGCACGCGGCGATAAACAACTGACGGAAAACGAAGTCTATGTGGCTTGTCAGGAAGCCATTCAGGAGGTGTTCTCCTTACTGATCCGGCTGGCAAGGAATAAAGCGGCGTCACATTTCCTTGTAACTGCGGATCATGGCTTTATCTACAAGCGGGATCAGCTGACCGAAAGCGATAAGATCAGCGCCAGCGGCACCAATATTGACTTTGGCGGCAGACGGTATGTTGTGGGAGCAAATCCTGTGGATGCCGATGGTGTGACCAGCTATTCTCTGTCTGCCATGCTTGGAAATGACGATCCCCGTATGGTGACGGTTCCTTTGGGCGCGGATGTATTCAAAGCTTCTGGCGGCAGTTGCTATGTACATGGCGGCTGCTCCTTGCAGGAAATGCTGGTGCCGGTCATTGAACTGATGACCAAGACCGGACAGCAAAAGAAAGTGTTCCAGAAAGCCGGTATTTCCGTAGTCAGCATCTTGAATAAGATCACGAACCTCATTACCACGCTGGACTTCATCCAGTCTGAGCCTGTGGGTGACAGCGTGAACGAAGGGAAGTACCGGATCTTCTTCGTGGATGCTGAGGACAATAAGGTGTCCAGTGAAAATGTGCTGATTGCCGATAAGAAAGAAGTGGACGCTCAGAAGCGCATTTCCCGCCTGAAATTCCGCTTCAAGGATATGAAATACGATCCCAACGCACAGTATTACATCGTCATCTATGACGATGAAAATGATTTCACCCCGATCACAAAGCAGGAGGTCCGCATCGACATGGCCTTTGCCAATGATTTTGGGTTCTAATTAACGGAGGATGCAGCATGGAAGCATATCGTGGAGAAATAAGTCCTGAAATGATGGGACATGAAGAGGCTTCTTTCAACGAAGATCCCAATGCCGTCATTTATCGGAAACTGCGGAGACATTTTGATGGCAAGATTGTCCGGAAGGATCTGACCAAGAAAATCAAGGAGGGAGCTAATGTCCCGGTCTATGTGCTGGAGTTCCTCCTTGGCCAATATTGCAGCTCTGATGATCCGGAGATTATTGAGGAAGGCGTGGAGAATGTCAAGCGTATTCTTGCCGATAACTTCGTGCGCCCTGACGAGGCACAGAAGATCCTCTCCGTGCTGCGTGAGCGTGGAACCTATACCGTTATTGATAAGCTTACTGTAAAACTGAATATCAAAAAAGACCGCTACGAAGCGGAGTTTTCCAACCTTGGCATCAAGGATATCCCCATTGCTTCGGAATATCCCTCCAAATTTGACCGTCTGCTCTGCGGTGGCATCTGGTGTATCGTCCAGCTGGAGTATGAATTTATCGAAGAAGACAAGAACGCCAGTGCAATTCGTATTCGCAAGCTGACCCCTATTCAGATGCCCCACATTGATATGGACGAGGTCAAGAGGGGCCGCAAAGCCTTTACAAAGGAAGAATGGCTTTCTGTTATGCTGCGCTCTACCGGTATGGAACCGGATAAATTCAGCGAGAGGACAAAATGGTTGCTGTTGGCCCGCATGCTGGCATTGGTGGAAAACAACTTCAACTACTGTGAGCTCGGCCCCCGCAGCACTGGTAAATCCCACATCTACAAGGAGGTATCCCCCAACAGCATCCTTGTCTCCGGTGGTCAGACGACCGTTGCCAATCTGTTTTACAACATCGGGACTAAGCAGGTCGGTCTGGTGGGTATGTGGGACTGCGTTGCCTTTGATGAGATCGCCGGCATCACATTCAAAGATAAAGACGGCGTACAGATCATGAAGGACTATATGGCATCCGGCTCTTTTGCTCGCGGCAAGGAGGAGAAGTCTGCCAAGGCGTCTATGGTTTTTGTCGGCAATATCAATCAGGATGTTCCGGTTCTACTTAAGACCTCCCACCTGTTTGAGCCATTTCCGGATGCGATGGCGTATGACACAGCCTTTTTGGACCGTATGCATTGCTATGTACCCGGCTGGGAGATCCCTAAATTCCGCCCAGACAGTTTCACCAACGACTACGCATTTATCACCGACTATCTATCTGAATTTCTCCGCGAACTTCGAAAGGAGTCCTACGGCGATGCACTGGATCGGTATTTCCGCCTTGGAAGCAACCTAAATCAGCGTGATACTATTGCTGTGCGGAAGATGGTATCTGGTTTCGTAAAGCTGTTGTATCCCGATGGTGAATTTGGAAAGGAAGACATCCGTGAGATTCTGACGATTTCTCTGGAGATGCGCCGCAGAGTCAAGGAGCAGCTCAAGAAAATTGGCGGCATGGAATTCTATGATGTCAATTTCTCCTACATTGATAATGAAACCTTTGAGGAATTTTTTGTGTCTGTTCCTGAACAGGGCGGCGGCAAGCTCATTCCAGATGGCATCTGCAACCCCGGTCATATCTACACGGTATCCAGAGGCAAAAGCGGCATGATTGGTATTTACCGTCTTGAGACACAGATGCTCCCTGGCAACGGCAAGTTTGAGCGCACTGGAATTGGTACAGATCGTGAAGCGAAAGAGGCAACCAACACCGCCTTTAACTATCTGAAAGCCAACGCAAATGCGATCAGCGGCAACATC
Source organism: Intestinimonas sp. (assembly GCF_026169115.1). Taxonomy (GTDB): domain Bacteria; phylum Bacillota; class Clostridia; order Oscillospirales; family Oscillospiraceae; genus Intestinimonas. The sequence continues at coordinate 6,557 of NZ_JAPFEA010000138.1, forward strand.
AGCACCGCAAACAAGGACTACATCATCAATTACCAGGATCTCAACGGAAATGGCATGACAAAGCATCTGGCGCTTCCTACGCTGATTGCGATTTGTTCTGCGGCTCTGTCCCGTTCCACCGTGACTGGGTTGGCCGTGTTGGGAGACATCAGCATCAGCGGTACGATTCTCAAGGTTGAAGACCTGGCAAATGTCCTTCAAGTCTGTCTGGACAGTGGCGCAAAAAAAGTGCTACTGCCGATCACATCAGCAGCGGATATCGGCAACGTGCCCTCTGAGTTGGTTGGTGCATTCAGCCTGATCTTCTATTCAACACCAACAGAGGCAGTATTCAAAGCCCTTGGTGTGGATTGAGTTTTATGGAGGTTTGGAATGGAACATATATCCTCAAAAGCGAACTATAAGCCGGATGCTGGTACACAATATGGCGACTTGTTCAGCTACACCAAAGTTGATGGCGGCTATGGCGTCACCGGCTTTCATGGCCGAAACAAAGAGACCATTATTTTTTCCAATCGATATGAGGCACTTCCAGTAAAGCAAATCATGAAAGAATCTTTTGCCGAAGAGAGTGATATCCAAAGAATCATCGTTACGGAGGGAATCGAGGCAATCGGCGATTATGCATTCAAAGACTGCTGGAAACTGACGCAGGCAATATTCCCGAACACACTGAAAGAGATCGGACAATCGGCATTCGAACGGTGTTACAATCTGGACATTCCAACCCTTCCTTCACAGCTTGGCTGGATTGGGATGTATGCTTTTACAGATACGGGTTTGAAAAAGATTGTTATTCCAAGTACGGTTTATTGGATAGGAGAAGGTGCATTTTCTAACTGCAAGCAGTTAAAAGATGTTGTGATTTCCCTAAATCTTACCTCGATTGCGGACAAAATGTTCCAAGGGTGCGACTCTCTTTCGGTGGTCAAATTGCCGGAAACGATCCAAAGTATAGGAAGCGAGGCTTTTGAAGGTTGCAGCGCCCTGAAGTCGATTGTGATTCCTGCATCAGTCAGAACAATTGGAGAAAACGCTTTTTCGAATGTTGCTCCAGAGTTTCAGATCCTTTGTCAACGAGGTTCCGATGCTGAAGAGTACGCGGCCGCAAATGGGATTAGAGTAGCGTTTTCCAACGATTCTGTGTATGAACAATATGCGAAACCTGATCCCATCTTAGAAAAGCTGTTTGGCAAGGAGCCTGCAACAGCCCCAGTGCGAAGTGCAATAGTGCCGGAACAGCATGAACCCACAGAAACGCGCAGTCTCCTCAAAAAGAAAATTGAGGAGCTGGAAAAATTGCTGGCGAATCAAAGCGTTCAGGATTATTCCGGGGCATTGAAGATCATTGCGACTTGCAGACTGCCGCTTAACATGCATTTGCTGTATGGAAACCTGATCGAACGAATCGCTGTTTTGGAAAAAACGGCGGAGAAGTACAAAAATGAGTATCAGGTTGATTTAGCTCAGTTCTATGACTACTACTTTCCGGAAGTAATTCATATTACGACAACATTCCTTGGATACATAGATGACAGAGTGGGAAAAGCAATCGTTGACAGCGCAGAAAAGGAAGTGATGGCAGCAGGCGAAACACTCCTGCTGGCAATCAACGAGAAGATCAACGAGATCTACAAGTTTGCTTCTATCGAAATCAAGGCTAAGGCCAAAGCGCTGGATGCAATTATGAATCAAGAGGGATATGTTGACTCTACATATAAAATCAATTAGGAGGAAGCGTTATGGCAGAGATAAATGCAACTCAGGCAGAGATCAATAGCGAACTTGACAAGGTCAAGACGCCCAAGCTTTCCTTGGATGCAGAAGGAAAATCGGTTGATACCGGCTTCGCGATCCCTTCTATGGCAGCAATGTCTGTGCCCCAGGAATCGAATGTTGCGGCTGGGTCCATGAACGAATCCATGCTGAGCGAAGAGGAGCGCAAGCAGATCGATGAGTTCTGCAAGCAAATTGATGTCACTGATGTCAAGTTACTCAACTCATATGGTTCGGGTGCGCAGAAAGGAATTTCCTCATTCTCCACCTCCATCACGAGCTATGTGAAGCCCAAGGAGTTTGGGGAAGTTGGCGATAGTTTAAGAGAACTGCGTGTGGCGATCAGCAGTACCGTAGCACCTGAAAAGAAGGGAATCTTTGGCCTTTTCCAGAAAGGGAAAGCCAAGGTCACCTATCTGATTTCCAACTATGAGAGTGCAGAAACAAGTATTCGAAAGATTGAAAAAGATTTGCAAGTGCATCAACAGACTTTGATAAAGGACGTTTATGTTTTTGATCAGATGTACGATATGAATCTGGAGTACTATAAGGAACTGACGATGTATATCATCGCCGGCAAGAAGGCTCTGGAACTGGCGCGGAATGGAAGAATGGTAGAACTCCGCAACAAAGCAGAGTTAACTCAGGATCAGCTGGACATTCAGCTGTATAGAGACTACTCCGATGCCTGCACGCGTTTCGAAAAGAGGCTTTTTGATTTGGAAACCACAAGACTGGTTTCGATTCAAATGGCTCCACAGATCCGGCTCTTGCAGCAGGCAGATCAGGAGATCGTCGATAAGCTTCGCTCCAATGTGATCAATACCATTCCATTGTGGCGGAACCAGATGGTGCTGGCCCTTGGCATCGAGCATAGCCGCAGAGCGCTGGATGCCCAGAGCGCTATCACAGAGATGACAAATGAGATGTTCCGTGTCAACGCTGAAACGCTAAGACAGGGGGCAATTGACGCAGCAGCGGCAGCGGAAAGAGCGGTTGTGGATGTCGAAACACTGAAGGTCGTAAACCAGGAAATCATTAAGTCTATCAACGAGGTTGTTCGCATCCATGAGGAGGGTACCAAGCGCAGAATGGACGCACAGAATGAACTGGCGAAGATTGAGGACGAACTCAAGGCCGCGCTTCTCGAAGCTGGTTCTCGATAAAGCTGTGGAGTGACATGAAAAAAAGAATCCGGATATCATTTAATGCCCCAGTGGTTTTGTGGTTCGCAATCATCTGCGCAGTAGCAACCTTGCTGAATTACTTGACAAATGGCGCCGCAAATCAAGTGATCTTCTCAACATATCACTCTTCTCTGGGTTCGCCCCTGACATATTTGCGTTTTGTGACGCACGTGTTTGGGCATGGAGACTGGACGCACCTGGTTGGTAACATGACTTACCTCCTGCTTTTGGGACCGATGCTTGAAGAAAAATACGGCTCCAAGACATTGGTGGAAGTCATTGCGATCACAGCAGTAGTCACCGCTGTTGCAAATTACCTGTTTTTCCCGACAGTTGCTCTGTGTGGTGCAAGCGGCGTGGTGTTTGCATTCATCCTGATGTCATCTTTCACCTCGTTCAAGGAGGGCGAAATTCCGCTGACCTTTGTTCTGGTGGCAGCCTTCTTTATTGGACGTGAGATCATTGACGGCATCTTTGTGACTGATCAGATTTCCAACCTCGCGCATATTATCGGTGGCATTATAGGCGGTCTGCTTGGCTATGGTCTGAATGTCAAGTCGCGTTACAAGGGTAGCCATTAACATTGAGTGGTTATCCATGCTCTTTCTGCTGCTACGCTATAGACAAAGAAAAAGCCGATGGGCCAGTCATCACGACTGGCCCATCGGCTTTTGTAATTTTTTCTGTGAATCAGTAGATCACACCCAATCCAGTTTCGCCGTGTACTCCGCGTCGCTCATACCACCTGCCAAGAATTCCGATTTGACGTCCTGAATGTGCGCCACCCGGCGGTTCCATTCCTCCGCGCTGATCTTGCCCCGCTGTTTCCAGGTTTTCAGCCGGTTATAGGCTCTGGCGTATTCACGGCAGGCAAAGTCCCTGCCGTTCTTCTCCCGTTCTTTTCTGTGGGCGCCCACCTGACGGCAGGTGCGGGCCGTCTCTCCCGGCGCTACACGCTGGCAGTACACCGTGTCATATGCGCCGATTGCCAAAAACCACCTGCTGCAGTTGTGACACTGTCGCGGTACATTGCCAGCAGCCATTCCCCGGTACAAGTCCATATACAGAAAGCTGATCAAGTCCTCAAAGGTCATCCGCTCAGCCATGAATGGCTGGCCCGTCTTTTTGTCACGCTCCACCACAAAGGAGATGCCCACCGGAAAGTTGATCCGGCGTCCGCTCATGTACGCAAGGTCCTCCTCGTCCTCCGTCTGCATGTAGATCTCCCGGAAGGATGCCATACACGATTCGAATGCCGCCGCATAGGCCTCCGGTCTGCGGGATGGCAGCTCCTCGAAATAATCAGTCAGCATATCGTCTGTGTCGTACCGAAACCGCTGAAGATCGTCTGCCAGGCGGTTATACACCCCGTGCCAACGACGCAACAGTTCATTCTCTGCTGTCCCCACTGTGAGCATCTGGTCCAGCTTCTGCTCATCGCCGCGCAGCTCATAGACAACGCCGCTGACCGAACTTCCACGCCCCTCCCGGTACGGGATCTTGTTGTACAGGGGAAGCTGCCTGACAAGCTCCCAGGCTTGGTCCAACGCCTGAACTGCCATCCCTGCGCTGGATGCTGTCCGCGCGGTCAGAAACACATCAAACTCCTGGCTGGCCTGTTGGGTCAGCTTTTTTAATTCCTCGAGCACTGCGGCGTCCATGTCCATGACCTCCGCTGCAAAGAAGCCCAGCGGATATTCTTCCCCTGCCACGATGCTACTCTTCTTCCCGAACAGCACATCGAACCGTTCGAAGAAGCGGTTGTTATCATAGATCATAGTTTCCCTCACCCTGTTTCCGATGGACTTTCCGTTGTGTACCCAACAACCGGCGAAGCTATTGCGCTTGGCCTTTTCCCTGTGCTATGCTCTGATTGTACCTGATTGATAGAAATAAATCAATCCGGTTCATCCGCAGAAAGTCAAAATCAGTTCAGAAGAAAAGAAGGTGATGAAGCATGGTCCGCTGAAAAAAGAAAGCCGCCAAACTGCTGCAACAGTCTGACGGCCCGCTGCGTTTCGGAAAACACAGCCTGATCTGCTGTTCAGTTTACCAGAACGACCTCCGAAACGCAATTATTTTTCTCTGAGTCTAAATTTATGGAGGTAACTGTTTTGAAAAAGTCAATCTACAAAAGCTACGATGATCTGCCGCTGATGCTGAATATGAAACAGCTCTCTGACCTACTGGGTATATCAGATGCCAGTGCCTACGAGCTGGTTCAAGAGGAGGACTTCCCCTCTCTGCGCATTGGCAAGCGCATCGTGGTCCCCAAGGAGGAACTGCGGAGATGGATCTCTGCACACACGAAGGGAGGACAGGGCTGATGGGAAATCAGAAGCGAGATGTGAAGAAATATTTCTTCATGCTCCCTAACGCGGTGTTCGAGTTAGGGCTCCACGTGTATGAACTGGCCATCTACGCCTACCTGCTGCGGATCGAGGATCGAACTACCTACCAGTGCATCGTCAGCTACCCCACCATCGCAGACAAGCTGGGGATCTCGGTCAACACCGTGGCCAAGTATGTAGGCCAGCTGGAGGAACACGGCCTCATTACCACGGAGCGCACCGACGTCATCACCCGAGACGGCCTCAAGCGCAATGGCTGTCTCCGGTACACCATCCTGCCGATCCAAAACGCGATCGCTCTCTATCACGCGCGGCAGTTGTCTGCGCTGGAACAGGCAGCAGCTCAACGGCGGGCGCAGGGGCAGGCGGAGAAGTCTGGTGTTGAGTTCGTTACACCTGACAAAGAGCGGAGCGCGTGACCACGGCGCTGTGCGGCCTGTGATGCGTTGTGTGCGGCGATGGCAATGCTGGTGGGGTACAATCCCGTCCAAGATGCAGGGCACGGTGTGCGGGCTGTGTGCCAAGCGTCCGTCTCTCCCGAAGCAAAATGTGCAGGTGCAGCAGTCGGTCGATTTTAGTGCAGGATAAAGGCAGGGGGTCGCAAGCGCCCCTCCTGCCGGTCACACCGTCCCGCAAAGCGGGGCGGCACAAGGGATTGCGGGGTTTTGGAGGCGGGGGTCTAAGGTGGTCGGTTTTGGCCAATTTGGGCGTCACAGGTGGCCGGAATGGAGGAGGAAATCCCGCAAGCCCGCTGAAATCAAGGGGTTCGGAGGTGTACCCGCGGGGGTCACCTCGGGGATATTGGCCCGTTTTGAGCCGATTTTAGCTCTGCCGAATATTGTGAATTGTTTGATAACAAAACGCATTTGCTGTGGCTATTTTCCGTTTCTGTGGTATGGTGTGTTGCTGATAAGGAGGTGGCACACCATGCGAGAGACGCTGGAAGACCTGTACTACGGGAACATCACGCCATACGACCGCCAGATCCGTTCCGGCACATCCCTGATGAAAGCGATGGAACAGTCGCAGGAGAGCGAGGAGCAACTCACTAAACTGCTGGAGGGCGAAGCCCACAGTCTGTTGCTGCGGCTCATCAATGCGGAGAACGAGATCGGCAGTACGCTGGCTCTGGAAAATTTCATCCTGGGCTTCCGTCTGGGAACGCGTCTGATCCTGGAAGCGCTGGACGAAGACGATGGCAGTCTGGTGGAACTGCTCCGCGGAGATAAACGGAGGGAGGGACAAGGATGACCACGAACCAACTGCCCATCCGCCAGTGCCGCTACTGTGGCAGTAAAGATCTGGGAATGGGTTGGCAACACGGCGAGGGGATCGTCACCTTCAAGAAGCATGGCATCCTGGGCAACCGGATGCGCTGTCTGATCTGTCGCCGCTGCGGCGCAGTACTGTTCCAGTGGGTGGCGGAGCCCCACAGGTTCCCGCCCATTCGGTAGTCCACGCAAATCCTGCGATGCAAATCAAAGATAAAAAACCTCGGAGGTGAAAAAACATGGCAAAGCGAAGACCATCTGGTGATGGCATGGTACGAAAACGTGAGGATGGCCGCTGGGAGGGGCGCATCGTCATCGGCCACAAGGAGAATGGGGCGCCCATCTTCCACTACCTCTCCGCCGGGACCCAGAAGGAACTTCTGGAAAAACTGCACCGGTGCATGGAGGAATATGATGGGGCAGAACTGACAGAGGACTGCCGGATGACACTGGGCGAATGGCTGGAGATCTGGCTGGCAGAGTGTGCGAAGCCCTCCGTGCGACCCTCCACCTTTGAGGGCTACCGGGCTTATGTCAGGGACAAGATCGTTCCCTATCTGGGCGATAAGGAGATCCGCAAGGTCACTGCCGGAGATGTCCAGAAGCTGTATCGAAAGCTGAAAAAGGAGGGTGGGGCGGATGGCGGTCCGCTGGCGGGCGCCACGGTGCGGAGGATCCACGGTGTTCTGCATCAGGCAATGGATGTGGCGGTGGACCGCCATCTCATCGTAAAAAATCCCACAAAGGATGTGACGCTCCCCAAGAAAGAGTCTACACCCAGGACCATCCTCAATGACGCACAGCTGGAGCAGTTCATGGAGGCCATCAAACATGACAGTCAGTGGCACGACTTCTTCTATCTGGAGATCACCACAGGACTGCGGCGGGGAGAACTGTGTGGGCTGATGTGGAGCGACTTCGACGAGAAGAAAGGGACGCTCTCCATCCGCAGGACCTTGCATGGGAAACGGGGCGGCAGCTACTATGTAGGTGATACCAAGACCGGAAAGGGGCGAAGGATCATCAGGTTACCGCCCAGCACGGTACAGATTCTGACGGAGCGAAAGCGAACAGCGATCTCTCAATGGATCTTCCCCAACCCACTCCATCCGGAGGATCCAATCATGCCCAGCAGCGGCTACAACCGGATGAAAAGACTGCTGGCCGAGGCCGGACTCCCTGATCTGAGATTTCATGATCTGCGGCACACCTTCGCTACTCACGCCCTCACCAGCGGGGTGGACGCCAAGACACTCTCCGGGATCCTGGGCCACACCCAGACCTCCTTCACGCTGGACACCTATACCCATGTCACCGGGGATATGCACCGAAGGGCATCAGAGATCGTGGGCGGCTTCATGGAAGAATTCATGGTGTAGGAGGCAGAAACATGGCACGGAAACGGAAGAATGGTCAAGGCACTGTCCGACTGCGGAAGGACGGCCGCTGGGAGGGGCGGCACATCGTAGGCTACGATGAAAACGGAAAGGCCAAAACCAAAAGTGTGCTGGCCAAAACAAAGGCGGAGTGCCTGGAAAAGCTGAAGCAGCTCCAAGATGGCTGCGGCACGGTGGAACCCTTCAAGGTCAAGCCCAATATGCGCTTCGGGGACTGGATCGGCTATTGGTACGAGAACCACTGCCAGCCAACGATCCGGGCCACCACACAGAAGGAATACGAGGAGTGGATCTATGTCCACGCCATCCCGGCGCTGGGGCAGATCCCATTGAACAAGCTGACCCAGGCCGATTGTCAGAAGTTCCTGAACGAGATGAAAGCCAATGGCCGGAAGATCCATCTGGACACCAAGGGACCGGGAATGTCGGAGCGGTCGGTACGCAGCTGCTACCATGTGGTACGGATGTCCCTGGAACGAGCCATCAAAGATGGCCTTATCAAAAAGAACCCCATCCTGGGCTGCAAGCTGCCACCGCCGGAGCAAAAGGAGATGAAGATCCTCTCCGGGGAGGAGATCCAACGGTTCCTTCTTCAGGCCAAGGAGGAGGGAATGTATGAACTGTTCCTGCTGGAGCTGACCACCGGCCTGCGCCGGGGTGAGATCCTGGCTCTCCGATGGGAGGACCTGAATGAAAAGAC
>NZ_JAPFEA010000151.1 GCF_026169115.1 Intestinimonas sp.
CAGTACACCTCTCAAGCATACTTCAACCTGACTCAAGCATATGGCATTACGCCCTCTATGTCAAGAAAGGGAGATCCGTATGATAACGCCATGGGGGATAATTTCTTCTATATGCTCAAAACAGAGTGTATTTACAGGCACAAGCAGGAAACCTTCTCCGAAGCAAAAGAAAGGATTGACCGCTATATCTGTTTTTACAACCATGAGCGCATCAAGTTAAAAACCGGAGAGGCGCCGCTGGCGCGACGCCTCTGCACTTAAAACTCAATATTTCATAACAGGGGCAATTTTTTTTGCTGTGAGCAAAATCTGGGGCAGTTCAAAAACCATCCGGTGCTTTCTGTTTTGATAGAAGGGTGCTCAGCCCTCAGTCTGCCAGCCCTTGCACACGTCGATCCAGCCGGCGCTGCCGGAGCAAGCCTCCAGCTCAGGGAGGGAGAGACTCACGGCGGAGTTGGCGCTGCCGGCGGCGGGGTAGGCGATGTCGAAGCGCCGGAGCGAGACGTCCAGGTAGGTGGTGACGCCGGGGTGCTCAATGGCGAAGGGACACACGCCGCCGATGACGTCTCCGGTGAAGGCCAGTACCTGTTCGGGGGTAAGCATGGTGGCCTTGTGGTGAAACTGGGCCTTGAATTTGCTGTTGTCGATCTTGGCGTCACCGGCGCAGACGATGAGCAGAGCGCCGTCCCCGTGAACAAAGGAGAGGGTCTTGCCGATGCGTGCCCCCTCGCAGCCCACGGCCTGGGCGGCCAGCTCCACGGTGGCGCTGGACACGTCGAATTCCCGGATGCGGTCCTCCATGCCCCGGGCACGGAAGAAGGCCCGGACCTTCTCGATGGCCATTTTAACAGCCTTCCTTCTTCTTTTCGGCCTTGGCCAGGAAGCGGTCCACGGTGATGATAAAGCGGTTATGGGTGCCCTTGCCGATGACGCCGGTCTCATCGTAGGCGGTGACGGCGAAGGTGAGGGCCTTGCCATCCACAGCAGTGACCTCGGCCTCAGCCCAGACCTTCATGCCGATGGGGGTGGCGGCGTCGTGAGAGACGTCCAAATGGGTGCCTACGGAGCCCTGACCCTCTTCGATAAAGGGAGAGAGGGCGTTGACAGCGGCGTTCTCCATGAGGGCGATCATATAGGGCGTGGCGAAGACGGGGACCAGGCCGGAGCCCACGGCGGCGGCGGTATTCTGCTCGGTGACGACGGTCTCGGCGCGACCTTTGGCGCCAACTTCAATAGACATGGGAGATTCCTCCTTTGTATCGGAAAGATAAAAACAGTGTACCGCATTGTATGGAATTTGGCAAGTAAAAAAGGAGACATCCTGGGGGATGTCTCCTTCGTGTGCAAGAGGTCGGCTCAAAGTCCCAGCTCGATCCAGAGATCGTTGTAGAGTGCGCGGGTGGCCTCGGGGAGGACCAGATAGGACTCACAGCGGTCCAGCACCTCCTGGGGCGCGGCCATGATCTCGTAGAGCTCCAGGTCCAGGGGCTCGCCATAGGTCTCCTCATAGTAGGCGGGATACTGCTCCAGAGCCTCGGTATTGGGGGAGGCGTACCAGATATAATCCATATTGGCCAGGTTGGCCTCGGTGGAGGCCATGAAGTTGATCCACTCCTCGGCCTCGTCCTTGTTCTGGGCGTCCTTGAGCACGCACATGGCGTCCACAAACCAGTTGGAGCCCTCCTCGGGGACCACATAGGCCAGATCGGGGTTGTTCTCCAGCATGGTGAGGTAGTCGCCGGCGTAATAGGTGGAGATGGCGGCATTGCCCTGCTCCATCTTCTGGAAGACCTCGTCCATGACCTTGCCCTGGTAGACGCCGGCAGAGACGGCGTCGGAGATAAGCTGGAAGGCTTCCCGGATCTGGGCCTCGTCTGTGGTGTTCACGGAGTAACCGAGGTAGTAGAGGGCGATGCCCAGGGCATCCCGGGAGTTGTTGATGAGGAGGACGTCGCCGGCATACTGCTCGTCAAACATGGCGCTCCAGCTGGTGATGGGCTCTTCCACCATAGCGGTGTTGTAGATGATGCCCAGGGTGCCCCAGGTGTAGGGGACGGTGTATTTGTTCTCAGGATCGTAGGACAGGTTTTTGAACCGGTCGTCGATCTTGGAAAAGTTGGGAATGTTGTCGTAGTTGAGCTCGGCGAGCATGTTTTCCTCAATGAGCTGGGAGATCATATAGTCAGAGGGGACGATGACGTCAAAGGTGGCGCCGCCGCTTTTGAGCAGGGAATAGAGGGCCTCGTTGCTCTCGGCGGTCTGGTAGTTGACCTTGATGCCCGTCTTTTCCTCAAACTGATCGATCAGGTCTGTGTCGATGTACTCACCCCAGCTGCACACATTGACCACACGGCCACTGCCGGGCTCTGTGCCGCTGCCGCTGCTGACCGGCGCGCCGGTCTCACTGCTCACATGTTCCACGGAGCAACCGGTCAGGAGCAGACCCGTCGCCAGGGAGCTGGCAAGGGCCAAGGCTGCGATTCTCTTCAATTTATCATTCCTCCAGTTAGATGAATTATCTTCAGGCCCTCCGGGCCAAAAGACCTCAGCTGTGCTGCCGCCTGGCAGCGGCTTCCGCCCGGGACTCCCGGATGTTGACGATGGCCAGCAGGGCCAGCACCGTGACGAAGAGCAGAGTGGACACGGCGTTGATCTCCGGGCTCACCCGCTTTTTGGTCATGCCATAGATGGCCATGGCCAGGGTGGAAGTGGCGGAGCCGGCGGTAAAGTAGGAGATGACGAAGTCATCCACGCTCATGGTGAAGGCGATGAGGGCGCCGGAGACGATACCGGGCATGATCTCGGGCAGAATAACCTTCCAGAAGGCCTGGAACCAGGTGCAGCCCAGGTCCTGGGCGGCATCCACCAGGTTTTTGTCCATCTGCCGCAGCTTTGGCCCCACCGACAGGATGATATAGGGGATATTGAAGGTGATGTGGGCGATGAGCAGGGTGCCGAAGCCCAAAGAGAGCTTGGGGAAGGTGATGCGGTAGACCTCACCGAAGAGGTTGATGACGAGCCGGTAGTGCTCGGCAAAATCGTTCCAGAAGCCGAAGATGGCCACAAAGAGGAGGCACAGGCTGACGCCGGTGACGATGTCGGCGTTCATCATGGGGATGGAGTTTACCGTCATCAGGGGGTCCCGCCACCGGCGGCGCATGGCGTAAAAGCCGACAGCGGCGAGGGTGCCGGCCACGGTGGCAATGGCGGTGGCCAGCAGAGAGACCAGCAGGGTGGTATAGACGCTCTGCATGATGATCCGGTTCTGGAAAAGCTCCGCGTACCAGCGGACGGAAAAGCCCTTCCACACCACGCTGCTGTTTCCGGCGTTGAAGGAGAAGATGATGAGCAGGAAGATCGGCGCATAGAGAAACAGAAAGACCAGCCCCATAAAGCAGCGGTTGAGCAGGCCGTTTTTCTTCCGGAGATTCATAGCATCACCGCCTGTTCCTCGCCCTCGCCGAAGTGGTTCATGATCCACATGCAGACGACAACAATAATCATCATCACCAGGGCAATGGCGCTGCCCAGGTGGGGATTGTAGGCTCCGCCCAGGAACTGCTGTTCGATCAGGTCGCCCAGCAGCATCTGGGTGCCGCCGCCCAACAGGCGGGAGATGGCAAAGGTGGACACCGAGGGGACGAAGACCATAGTCACGCCGGACAGGATGCCGGGCAGAGACAGGGGGAAGATGACCTTTCGGAAGACGGCGGTGGAGCTGGCGCCCAGGTCCCGGGCGGCCTCCAGCAGGGAATTGTCCAGCTTGACGATGACCGAGTAGATGGGCAGGATCATGAAGGGCAGGTAGTTGTAGACCATGCCCAGCACCACGGCGCCCTGGGTGCCGATCATGTGAAAATACTGGATATTGGTGCCGAAAACGGCATTGATGAGGTCAAAGAGGCCGATGGCGGAGAAAAACTGGTTGAGCAGGCCGTTCTTCTCCAGAATGGACATCCAGGAGTAGGTCCGCAGCAGGAAGTTGACCCACATGGGGAGCATGATGAGCATCATGCCCACCCGCTGGAACCGGGGGCCCTCCTTGGCCATCATGTAGGAGAGGGGGTAGCCGATGAGCAGACAGACCACCGTGGCGATGAGGGCCAGCCGGAATGACCGGGTAAAAATGACGGTATAGGTGCCCATACGGGTAAAATTCTCCAGGGTAAAGCCGCCGCCGGCGGTGCTGAAGGCGTAGATCACCACCATGATGATGGGGGCCACCACAAAAATGGCCATCCACACCACATAGGGAATGGCCAGGAGAGGCCGCTTACTCTTCTTCATGGCCGTCCTCCCGGAAGCTCTCCTCCTGTTCGGGGTCGTAATCCACGTCGCCGATCTCATCGTATTCCTCAGAATAGGAGGAGTAGTCGCCGAACATGCCGGAATAGGCGCTCTTCTTCATGACGTGGATGCCGTCGGGATCGATCTTGATACCGATGTGGCTGCCCGCGGGGCAGAAGTCAGTGGTCTGGATGAGCCACTTGAAGCCGTAGAAGTCCACGATGGTATCATAGTGGACCCCCTTGAAGGTGACGGAGGTGACGGTGCCCTTGAGCTGACCGCTGGCCTCGTCCACGATGTCCACATCCTCGGGCCGGATGACCACGTCCACCGGCTCGTCCTTGTCAAAGCCCTTGTCCAGACATTGGAATTTCCGGTTGAAGATCTCCACCACGCCGTCGGCGCGCATAATGCCGTCGATGATGTTGGATTCGCCGATGAAATCGGCCACAAAGGCGTTTTTGGGCTCGTTGTAAATGTCCTCGGGGGTGCCGATCTGCTGGATGCGGCCTCCGTCCATGACCACCACGGTGTCGCTCATGGCCAAGGCCTCTTCCTGGTCGTGGGTGACGTAGATGAAGGTGATGCCCATCTCCTGCTGGATGCGTTTGAGTTCGTTCTGCATGTCCTTGCGCAGGCGCATGTCCAAAGCGCCCAGGGGCTCGTCCAGAAGGAGCACCTTGGGCTGGTTGACCAGGGCCCGGGCAATGGCGACCCGCTGCTGCTGTCCGCCGGACAGGGCAGAGATGGAACGCTTTTCAAAGCCCTTGAGGTTGACCACCTCCAGCATCTCCATGACCCGGCGGCGGATCTCCGATTCGGGGATCTTCACCTTGCGGGTGATGGGCTTGCCGTTGACCTGGCTGGTCTCGGTGCTGCCCAGGCGCAGGCCGAAGGCCACGTTCTCGAACACGTTCAGATGGGGGAACAGCGCGTACTTTTGGAATACGGTGTTCACGGTCCGCTTATGCGGGGGAACATCATTAATCCTCACGCCGTCAAAAAAAACGTCTCCAGAGGTGGGGGTCAGAAAACCACCGATGATGCGCAGGGTGGTCGTCTTGCCGCATCCACTGGGACCGAGCAGCGTGAGGAATTCCTTGTCATTGATATAGAGGTTCAAATGATCCAGTATGATGTCATCGTCGTAAGACATGACGCAGTCCGTCAAACGGATGAGCTCCTTGGACATTTATCACCCTCCTCTCCCAAAGATAGCCGGATCTCGACAGGAAATCACAAGATAAAATATATAATGTATCCCCTGAAATGTCAATGGATTTGCCGTAATTTCAGAGGGGTTTTTTCCGGGGCTGAGCAGGGAAGTATTCCTCCACAAAATCCACCTGCTCCACCTGCCAGCTTTTCCCGTTGAGGGGCTCCAGAACACCGGCGTCGGTGGTGAAGGAAAAGACCAGCTTATAGGACCAGAGGGCCTGGAATTTCCGGTCGTAACGCCTGTTGTCCCGGTTGCGGCCATACTTGCCGTCGCCCAGGAGGGGGTGACCGGCGGCGGCAAACTGGGCGCGGATCTGATGGGTGCGGCCAGTGATGAGCTCGCACTCCACCAGGGAGAGACCGTTGCGCACCGCCAGGGTCTTGTAAAGGGTGACGGCGGTCCGCCCGCCGGGGACCGGCGTTTTGTGGACGGTGACCTGGTTTTTGGACTCATCCTTGGAGAGAAAGCCCTCCAGCCTGCCCTCGGGCGGGTCCATGCGGCCGTGAATGGCGCAGAGATAGTACTTTTCGATCTCCCGGTCCTTGATCTTCTGATTCATGATGCGCAGGGCCTCAGCCGTCTTGGCGGCGATGACGATGCCGCCGGTGTTTCGGTCAATGCGGTTGCACAGGGCGGGGGTGAAGGCGTGCTCCTGACGGGGGTCCCACTCTTTTTTCTGGTAGAGATAGGCTTGGATGTGGGTGATGAGGGTGTTGACGTATTCCCCCTGGTCGGGGTGGACCAGCAGGCCGGGCCGCTTGTTCACAAGGAGGATGTGGTCATCCTCATAGACGATATCCAGCTGGGGCTTGAAGACGGAGAGGAAGGCGTTTTCCGGGGCGGGGGCGTCGAAAAACTCGTCGTTGATGTAGAGCTGAAGCAGGTCCCCCTCCACCAGACGGACGTCCCGCTTGGCGCCCTTGCCGTTGAGCTTCACCCGTTTGAGACGGATGTATTTCTGGGCCAGCGGGGCGGGGAGGAGGGGCAGGGTCTTGCCCAGCCAGCGGTCCAGACGCTGCCCGGCGTCGTTTTTTGTCACGGTAAACTCTCTCATTGGGACCTCCCGGTTGTGGTAGTTGCATACACTGTATCATATTTTAGAAAAAAAGTGAAGAAAGTATTTGACATTGACAAAACTCTTGACTATAATATTTGTCGTACCATTATGCGAGGTGTGCCATGCGACTTGACCTGAAAAACATCATCCATGTGCCCGGAGGCGTCTGCCCCTTTTCCTATGTGTTGGATCTTTCCGACCTGGAATTCGGCGGAGCCCATCCCATCGATCAGCCGGTCCAGGTGACCGGTACGGTCCGTAATATGGCGGGCGCGCTGGTGCTGGAGGGGACGGCCGCCACCACGCTCCATCTGGTCTGCGACCGGTGCGCAAAACCCTACGCCCGGGAGAAGACGGTCCGTCTGGACACGCTGTTGGCCCAGGAACTGGCCGACGAGCGCAGCGAAGACGAGATCGTGTTGCTGGATGGGGACGAGGTGGACCTGGACGACGTGGCGACCACGGCGTTCGTCCTCGCGATGGAGAGCAAGAACCTCTGCTCAGAGGACTGCAAGGGCATCTGTCCCGGCTGCGGTGTTGATCTCAACACGGAAGCCTGCCGGTGCAGACCCGAGGTAGACCCCCGGCTGGCAGTACTTGCCAAGCTTTTGGAGGACAAAGAGAGCGAGTAAACTAGCAGTACCCATGCAGGGTATTAAGGAGGTGTCACAATTGGCAGTCCCTAAGTCTAAAGTATCCAAGCAGCGCCGGAACAAGCGCCGCAGTTCCGTGTGGAAGCTGGAGACCCCCGGCCTCAACAAGTGCCCCAAGTGCGGCGCTTACCGTCTGCCCCACCGGCTGTGCAAGTCCTGCATGACTTACAATGGCCGCGAGTTCGGCAAGGTGGAGACCACCGAGACCAAGGCCAACTGAACAGGCAAAAAGAAATGAGGGGGCAACCCCTCTTTCTTTTTGCCTTGAGAGGCATGGAAGAAAAAAGCTCCCGTCCCCTCGGAGAGCGGAGGGGGGGCCTCCGGGGGGAACTGGTTCCCCCCGGAAGAGCCGGGCGCGCAGCGCGATACATTTCCCGCAGGAAATGTCCGGCTCGTGCCCCCTCTTTCTTTTTGCCTGTATGTTCCCGTCATCCTGAGCGCAGCGAAGGATCTGTCCTTCCGGGCGCGATAGGGAAATCGGGGAAATGGGCGCTTTCCCTTCCATTTTGCCCGCAATTCGGGTACAATAGGACAAGAAGCAGATACAGATGAGGATGTGAGCCTGTGAGTACAAAGATACGCTCGGTGGACGCCGGCAGCCCGGCGGAGCGGGCAGGGGTCCGCACCGGCGATACCCTGCTGGAGATCAGCGGCCACCGGGTGGTGGATGTGCTGGATTACAAATTTTACGGTTACGACGCCCGGCTCACCCTGACCCTCCTGGGGGAGGACGGGAAGCAGCGGACGGTGAAGCTGCGGAAGGCGGAAGGGGAGGACCTGGGCCTTAATTTTGAGACCTATCTCATGGACCGGGCCCGTTCCTGCGCCAACCGATGCATCTTCTGCTTTGTGGACCAGATGCCGCCCGGGATGCGCAAGACCCTTTACTTCAAGGATGACGACGCCCGGCTCTCCTTTCTGCTGGGCAACTATATCACCCTCACCAACCTCTCGGAGCGGGAGATCCAGCGGATCTGCGACCTGCGGGTGAGCCCGGTGAACATCTCCGTCCACGCCACCGACCCGGCGCTGCGGGAGTCCATGCTGAAAAATCCCCGGGCGGGGGAGTGCCTGGCCGTGATGGAGCGGCTGGCGGCGGCGGGCATCACCATGAACTGCCAGATCGTCTCCTGCCCCGGCATCAACGACGGCCCTGCCCTGGACCGCACCCTCCGGGATCTGAGCGCCCTCTATCCCCAGGTGAGCAGCGTGGCGGTGGTGCCGGTGGGGGTGACGAAGTTCCGGGAGGGCCTGTGCCATATCGAACCCTACACCCCGGACCAGGCCGCCGCCCTCATCGATCAGGTGGAGGACTTTGCCGCCGGCTCTCTGGCGGAGCGGGGCACCGCCCTGGCCTGGTGCTCCGACGAGTTCTACCTCATCGCCGGCCGGGAGCTGCCCGAAAAGTCCTATTATGAGGATATGACCCAGCTGGAGAACGGCGTGGGCATGCTGCGGCTCCTCCAGAGCCAGGCGGCCATGGCCCTGGAGGACCAGGACCCCCAGGCAGCGCCGCCCCCCTTCGCGGTGGCCACCGGTGTGTCAGCGGCACCGTTTGTCCGGGAAATCGTTGACAGATGCCGGGAAAAGTGTGATAAAATAAAGGGAAAGGTCTATCCCATCCGCAACCGCTTCTTTGGCGAGACCATTACGGTGTCCGGCCTCATCACCGGCGCCGACCTGGTGGCGCAGCTCAAAGGGGCGGAGCTGGGGGAGAGGCTCTATATCCCCGCCAATATGCTCCGCTCCGGGGAGCAGGTCTTCCTGGACGACATGACGGTGGAGGAGGCCCAGACGGCCCTGGGGGTCCCCATCATCCCCCTGGATGAGGAGAGCGGCTTCGACCTGGTGGACGCCATCTTCGGCCTGCCGGTTGAGCACGTTGGCCACGCCCTCCCGCCGGAGGAAGAGTACTATCATTATAACCCGTAAGGAGTATCATAGAAAGGATGTGCTGCCAATGAAACCTTTGGTCGCCATCGTTGGACGCCCGAACGTGGGAAAGTCCATGCTGTTCAACAAGCTGGTGGGCAAGCGTCTGTCCATCGTGGAGGACACCCCCGGCGTCACCCGTGACCGGCTCTACGCCGAGGCGGAGTGGTGCGGACGGACCTTCGACATCGTGGACACCGGCGGCATTGAGCCGGGCACCGACAGCGAGATCCTGACCTTTATGCGCAAGCAGGCGGAGATCGCCATTCAGAACGCCACGGTCATCGTGTTCCTCTGCGACATCAAGACCGGCCTCACCGCCTCCGACCAGGAGGTGGCCAACATGCTCCTGCGGTCCCGGAAGCCGGTGGTGCTGGCGGTGAACAAGATGGACCAGGTGGGACATACCAATCCGGATATCTACGAGTTCTACAACCTGGGCCTGGGGGACCCCATCGCCGTCTCCGCCGTCCACGGTCACGGTACCGGCGACCTGCTGGACGCCTGTCTCCAGTACTTCCCCGAGGAGGAGGAAGACGACACCCCTGACGACGTGGTGAAGGTGGCCGTCATCGGCAAGCCCAACGTGGGCAAGTCCTCCCTCATCAACCGCATCCTGGGGGAGGAGCGGGTCATTGTCTCCAACGTAGCGGGCACCACCCGGGACGCCGTGGACAGCTACTTTGAAAATGAGCAGGGCAAGTTCCTCTTTATTGATACCGCCGGTATGCGGAAGAAGTCCAAGGTGGACGACCGCATCGAGAAGTTCTCTGTCCTCCGGGCCACCATGGCCATCGAGCGCAGCGACGTTTGTCTCATCCTCATCGACGCCAACGAGGGGGTCACCGAGCAGGACACCAAGGTGGCCGGTCTCGCCCATGAGGCGGGCAAGGCATGCATTATCGTGGTCAACAAGTGGGACGCCATCGAGAAGGACGACAAGACCATGGACCGTATGCGGGAGGACGTCCGCCGGGACCTCTCCTACATGACCTACGCCCCCGTCGTCTTCATCTCCGCCCTTACCGGCCAGCGGGTGAACCGCATCTTCGAGCTCATCAACTATGTCAACGACCAGGCGGCCATGCGCATCACCACCGGTATGCTCAACACCCTCCTGGCCGACGCCACCGCCCGTGTCCAGCCCCCCACGGACAAGGGCCGCCGGCTGAAGATCTTCTATATGACCCAGGTGGGCGTGAAGCCCCCCCACTTCGTCTGCTTCTGCAACGATGCCCAGCTCTTCCACTTCTCCTATCAGCGGTATATCGAAAACCAGATCAGAGCTACCTTCGGCCTGGAGGGGACGCCGGTGCGCCTGACCATCCGGCAGAAGGGCGATAAGGAGGGGTAAGGGATGTATTTACCGCAAGCGGAAAATGACCTGATTTTTACGGTGACCGGCGCATCTCAGCCGGGCTTTTTCGGCTTCTTATACTGGATAAACCATGAAGGCGCACTGGGCTTCGCCGTGCTCCTGATGCTGGCCGCGGCGGTCATCGCCTATTTTCTGGGCTGCTTCAACGGGGCGGTCATCGTCTCCAAGTATATCCTGCGCAACGACGTGCGCAAGCACGGCAGCGGCAACGCGGGTCTCACCAATTTCTACCGGGTTTTTGGCGGCGGCCTGACCTTCGTGGTCATCCTCTGTGATGTGCTCAAGGCGGTGCTGGCCATCCTGATTGGTACGGCCCTCTTCCACGTCCTGGGCGGGGAAGGCTTAGAGGTTACCGGAAAGTACTGGGCCGGCCTGTTCTGTCTGCTGGGCCACATGTTCCCCTGCATGTTCCACTTCAAGGGGGGCAAGGGCATCCTCTCCGGCGGTACCATCGCCATTATGATGGACTGGCGCATCGCCCTGGTGGTGTGGGGCGGGTTTATTATCCTGGCCGCGCTCACCAAGTGGGTGTCCCTGGGCTCCATCTGGGCGGGGGCGTCCTTTCCCTTTGCCACCTGGTTCGTCTATCACGATCTCTTCCTGTTGATCCTTTCCATCATCATCGGCGGGCTCATCGTGTGGAAGCACCGGGGCAACCTGAAGCGCATCCTCAGCGGAACGGAATCCAAGTTCAGCCTGCATAAAAAGAAGGAGGGGACACAATGAAGACAGCGGTCCTGGGCAGCGGCGGCTGGGGCACGGCCCTGGCTCTGGTGCTGCTGGAAAACGGCAACGACGTGACCCTGTGGTCCTATACCGAGGAGGAGTCTGGGGTCCTCCGGGCGCAGCATGAGAACCCCATGCTCAAGGGGGTCCCCCTGCCGGAGGCGCTCCATCTCACCAGCGACCTCGCCTGCGTGAAGGGCTGCCCCATGGTGGTGCTGGCCACCCCCTCTTTCGCGGTGCGCACCACCGCCCGCAGTCTCAAGGGGCTGCTGGAGCCGGGTACGGTGGTGGTGTCGGTGTCCAAGGGCATCGAGAAGGACACCTCCATGACCCTCACCGACGTCATTGAGGCCGAGCTGGGGCCCGGTCATCCGGTGGTGGCCCTGTGCGGCCCCTCCCACGCCGAGGAGGTGGGCCGGAAGGTGCCCACGGCGGTGGTCTCCGCCTCCAAGGACCAGAAGGCCGCCGAGCTGGTCCAGGACTGCTTCATGAACAGCCGCTTCCGGGTCTATACCTCCCCCGACATCGTGGGGGTGGAGCTGGGAGCCGCCCTGAAGAACATCATCGCCCTGTGCGCCGGTTGTTGCGACGGCATGGGCTTCGGCGACAACACCAAGGCCGCCCTCATGACCCGGGGCCTCACTGAGATCGCCCGGCTGGGTATGGCCATGGGGGGCAAAAAAGAGACCTTTGCCGGCCTTGCCGGCGTGGGCGACCTCATCGTCACCTGTACCTCCATGCACTCCCGGAACCGGCGCTGCGGCATCCTCATCGGCCAGGGCGTGCCGGTGGAGGAGGCCCTGAAGCAGATCGGCGCCGTGGTGGAGGGCTATTACGCCACCGCTACCGGCAAGGAGCTGGCGGAGAAGCTGGGCGTGGAGATGCCCATCACGGAGGCGGCCTACTCCGTCCTCTACGAGGGGAAGGACCCCCGCAACGTGCTGGTGGAGCTCATGACCCGGGCCAAGAAGCACGAGATCGAGGACAGCTGGGTATGACCGCAGGGCAGTCGCAGAGCGGCACATAAAAGCAGCGGGAACCTGCGCAAAGCGGCGCTGTGCTTGACGCAAAACCGCCCGGACGAAAAATGTCCGGGCGGTTTTGATACTGTCACAAAGATATTCTGCATTCCTGTGGGGGTGAACTGGCTTGAACATTGAAAATAACATTCTGAAATACTATCTGCGGAACGTTTATTTTATTACAGGAACCGCTTATGCGGGAAAGTCCACGATGGTAAAAATGCTTGCAGAACGCTATGGTATGGTTTTCTGCGGAGAAAACTATCACATCGCGGTGTCGGACATGGTGGCGACGCCTGAGCTGCAGCCCGATCTCTGTTACAGAAGGGGCCTGACGGATTGGAAGGAATTTGTGACGCGCCCTCCCGAGGAGTACGAGCGGTGGATCTACCAGTCGGGAAGGGAGGGAGCCGGCTTTGAAGTGGCCGAGCTTATTTCGCTTGCAAAGGACAGGAAGGTGATCGCGGACACCAGCATCCCCATTGATCTGCTGAAAGAGATCTCCGACTATGACCACGTTGCGGTCATGCTCTCGCCCCAGTCCCTGAGCGTGGAGCGATTCTTTGACCGCAGCGACCCTGAAAAGCAGTTTCTGCTCCGCGTGATCGAAGGCTGCGAAAACAGTCAGGCCGTGATGGAGAATTACAGACGCGGCCTTGCGCGCATCAATAGCCAAAAGCATTATGACGAATATGCGGGAAGCGGCTTTTTCACCGTCGTCCGGGAGGAGGACGGAAGAGACACCAGGGAAGAGGTCTGCAATGTGCTCGCAAGACATTTCGGGCTGATGGAATAAAAAAATTCCGCGCGACTGATGTCGTGCGGAATTTTTTATCCAATAGTCACACAGCGCGGGTGACCTTACCCGAACGGAGGCAACGGGTGCAAACGTACACGTGCTTCGGGCTGCCGTTGACGATCGCCTTGACGCGCTTCACATTGGGCTTCCAAGGACGATTGGAACGGCGGTGAGAGTGGGACACCTGGATGCCGAACACAACGCCCTTATCGCAAAACTCGCATTTGGCCATGATTCCTTCAACCTCCTCGCTGGTCAAAGTTTCGCTCATAACAAAGCATCGAATGATATGATAGCAGATATTTCGGAAAAATGCAAGGGCTAATTTCGATTTTCTCCGCATTTTTTGCAGGGGGCGGAATAGCCGTTGCGAAACGGGGGGAAGTCGGTTATACTAAGAAAATGGAAAGAACGCCCGAAAGGGGCGCAAACGGCAGTGAATAGGAGTGGTGGCAGTGGAGAACCGTTATTCCGTCAAGCTGGGCAAGATCATTGAGGAATTTGATTTAGAGGTCCTCCGTGGGGTGGAAAACTACCAGGACGTGCTCATCCAGCGGGAGGACGTGAACCGTCCCGGCCTGCAGCTGGTGGGCTTTTTCGACTATTTTGACGCCAAGCGGATGCAGCTGCTGGGCCGGGTGGAGAGCACCTACCTGGAGCAGATCAGCCCCGAGGAGCGGCGCAAATGCTTTGACGCCTTCCTGGCCCATGACATCCCGGCCCTGGTGATTACCCGGGGCATGGAGCCCTTCCCGGAGCTCATGGAGATGGCGGAGAAGTATGACCGCACCATCCTGCGCACCCAGGAGACCACTACGGCCTTTATGGGCGCGCTCTTTGCGGCCCTGCGCAATTATCTGGCCCCCCGAATCACCCGGCACGGCGTGCTGGTGGAGGTCTACGGCGAGGGTGTGCTCCTGCTGGGCGAGTCCGGCGTGGGCAAGAGTGAGACGGCCATCGAACTGGTGAAGCGGGGCCACCGCCTCGTGGCCGACGATGCCGTGGAGATCAAGCGGATGGGCGTGAAGCGCCTGGTGGGCTCCGCCCCGGAGCTCATCCGCCATTATATCGAGCTGCGGGGCATCGGTGTGGTGGACGTGCAGCAGCTCTTCGGCATGTCGGCCGTCCGCGAGGACCAGGACATCGACCTGGTGGTCAACCTGGAGCAGTGGAACGACGGGACCATGTACGACCGCCTGGGTTTGGAGGAGCTCTATACCGTGATCCTGGACGTGAAGGTCCCGGCTCTGACCGTCCCGGTAAAGCCGGGGCGGAACCTGGCCATCATTGTGGAGGTGGCGGCCATGAACAACCGCCACAAGAAGATGGGGTATAATGCCGCCCAGGCGTTTACCCAGCAGATCAACGAGCATTTTGACCAGGCCCTGAGCGGCCAGCTGTGAGCCGAAAAGAGAAAAGGAGGTCCCACCGTGCCCAATCCGATTCCCATTTTGCTGGACGGCGATCCGGGTCATGACGACGCTATGGCCTGGATGCTGGCCCAGTCCTCGCCGCTGCTGGAGATCCGGGGCGTCACCTCGGTCTGCGGCAATCAGACCATTGAAAAGACCACTTACAACGCCCAGCGGGTCATGACCCTGCTGGGGATCGACGCGCCGCTGGCCAAGGGCCGCCCCGGCCCGCTGGCGGGGGCAGCCATGCCCGCCCCCAGCGTCCACGGCGAATCCGGCCTGGACGGGCCCATCCTGCCGGAGCCGGCGGTCTTTCCGGTGGAAGGGCCCGCCTGCGCCCTCATGGCGTGGGTGCTGGAGGAGAGCCCGGAGCCGGTGACCATCGTGCCCACCGGCCCCCTCACCAATGTGGCCAGTCTGCTCCTTACCCGGCCCGACCTGAAAGGGAAGATCGCCGGCATTTCTATGATGGGGGGCGGCGTCACCCACGGGAACTGGAGCCCGGCGGCGGAGTTCAACATTCTGGTGGACCCGGAGGCCGCCGACCTGGTCTTCCGCTCCGGCGTGCCCATCACCATGGCCGGCCTGGATGTGACCGAAAAGGCCCTGGTCTTCCCGGAGGACTTTGAGACCATCCGGGCCCTGGGCAACCCTGTGGCCCGGGTGGTGGCCGACTGGCTGGAGTTCTTTTACGGCTTCCATCAGAAGCTGGGCTATGCCGGGGCCCCTGTTCATGACGCGGTGGCGGTGGCCGCCCTCATCGCCCCGGAGCTCTTTCAGATGGAGGAGATGTATGTGGCGGTGGAGACGGAGGGCGTCTACTGCCGGGGAGCCACCATCGGAGACCGGTATCAGCTCTCGGGCCGTGCGCCCAACGCCCGGGTCATTCTGGACCTGGACCGGGCGGACTTTGTGGCGCTGCTGACCCGGGCCGCTGCCGCCTACGGAGGATGAGGACAATGAAGGAAAAAAGAAGACCGGTGATCGTGGACTGCGACCCCGGTATCGACGATGCTGTGGCCCTGCTGCTGGCCGCCGCCGCCCCGGAGCTGGAGCTGGTGGCGGTGACAGCGGTGGCCGGCAATGTGGGCCTGGACAAGACCAGCCGCAATGCGCGGCGGGTCCTCACCCTAGCCGGCGTGGAGGTCCCGGTCTACGCCGGCGCAGCCGGCCCCATGTTCGGGGAGCAGGTGACGGCAGACGAGGTCCACGGTGTGGACGGCCTGCTGGGGATCCCCACGCCGGAGCCCACCTTTCCTCTGTCGGAGGGGGCGGCCTGGGACGTGATCTGGGAAAAGGCCGCAGCCTATGGCGGCGCGCTGGAGATCGTGGCCACCGGCCCCCTCACCAACCTGGGCATCGCCCTGACCAAGTACCCGGCCCTGCCGGAGCACATCAAGAGGATCGTCCTCATGGGGGGCGCCACCGATTTCGGCAATACCACCCCGGCGGCGGAGTATAACATCTACGCCGACCCCGAGGCAGCCGAGCTGGTCTTCCGCTCCGGCATCCCCATCGCCATGTGCGGGCTGGATGTGACCCACAGGGCCTATTTTACCCAGGAGGAGATTGACCGCCTGGCGGCCATTGGGACGCCCCAGGCCGTCTTTGCGGCCCGGACCATGGGCTTTGGGGTGGAGTGGCACCAGAGGTTCCTGGTGCCCGGCGCGCCCATGCACGACCCCTGCGCCATGATGTATGCCCTGGAGCCGGAGCTCTTCACCGGCGTCCGCTGCTGGGTGGGGGTGGAGTGCCAGGGGAGGTACAGCCGTGGGAAGACCGTGACCGACGCTTACAGCGACGCGAAATTCCCGGGTGGCCCCAATGTGGAGCTGGTCACCGGGGTGGACCGGGCCCGGTTCGTGGAGCATCTGACGGCCCGTCTGGCGGCCCTCGGCGCGCCGTGAGGGCCGGAAAAAACAGGGAAGAGAGAAGGCCAGGCCCCGGGGCATTTGTCCGGCGCTCCGGGGTCTGGAAAAATTTTTTGAGAAATTTGAAAAAAAGGCTTGCAATTTCGGAGAAGCCATGCTAGTATATACAAGTCGCCTGGATACAGCGCCGACAACCGGGTGTGGCGAAGTTTGGTATCGCGCTTGAATGGGGTTCAAGAGGCCGCTGGTTCGAATCCAGTCACTCGGACCAATCAGATGGGGAACTACGTAAGGTATATTCTCCAGGAAAGTACCAGAAACCTTGTGTTTCTGGTACTTTTTTATTGTTTTAACATTTGACCTTCATTTTGTAACCTCCAAAAGTTCTAACGTGTTTTCTAACACTTTTCAAGCCAGCTTCGAGAGCGTTGTGGTGAGCTTTTCGGCCATTCCCATCTTCCTCCCCACGTCAAGATGCCCGTAAACATTTGCAGTCATCTTGATGTCGGAATGTCCCAGCCACTCCTGGACATCCTTTAAGGTAAAGCCTGCATTGAGCAGGAAGCTGGCGCACGAGTGGCGGAGTTCATGAAATCGAATGTGGGGCATTTTGTAAATCTCAAGCAGCCGACTAAAACGATGGCTCACATAGTCTGGAGTAAATGGCCGCCCGTCGTCCCATTTCAGGATATAGTCGTTTTCCGCATATTGGGAGCGGAATAGGCGACGGTTTGCATCTTCCTGACGCTTCAAATCCAAAAGCATCGCTTTTACATCCGGAGTAAGCGGAAACGTTCTGCGGCTGGTCTTGTTTTTCGTTTTGTCTTTTTCCACGATCTGTGTAACCTTGGCTACAGTGTGCTTTACTGTAATTGTGTCGGCATCGAAATCTACGCTGTCCCACTTCAAGCCCAGGACCTCACTGCGGCGTAAGCCATAGACTGCGGTGAGCTTGACGACAGGGAAAAGATTTTCACCCCTGATCGCGTCCAGAAGATTCGCCAACTGGGCCCCACTATAAAACTGGGCCTCATAGCGTTCCGTCTGCGGCAAAATGAGAAAGTCGCAGGGATTATTGGGGATCAGCCCATCCCTCACCGCCATGTTCAGCGTTTGGTACAGGATGTTCTTGTGGAGCCGCAGGGAGCGTGGAGAAAGCCCGCCTTTCCCATCTTTGCGGCCATTCTGGTGCTTTTGATCTATGTACGCTTGCAAAACGTTTCGATCGATCTCGGATAACTTCAGCCTAAGCTCCTCAAAGTATGGAAGGATATGTGCGTTGGATAAATTGTAATATCCCTGCAGGGTGATCTCATCCACCTTGCCTGCACACTCCTTCAGCCAGAGCTTTACAGCATCTGAAAAGAGCATATCGGAACATTTGAACTGTTCCTTGGCCTCATATTCTCGAAGCGTCTCGCGGAGCATCTGCTCCGCTTTTTTCTTATTGCCCTTGACGGTGTAGCCGGTGGAAATCCACTTTTGGCGACGCTTTCCGTTCTGGGTGAGATTCAGCACCATGTAAAATTTGTCTTTCTTGATTTGCAGGCTGCCTGTCATAATAGACTCCTTTCTTAGACAGTCAGAATTGCCTGCCATTACACACCCTTATTGTATCTTGTTTGCTGAATGTAGTCAACAAGATAGAGCTTTGGAATCAGAATCCTGCGACCGATCCTCTTGCTGTTGATCGTTCCGTCATTTACCAACTCATAGGCTTTGTTGATTCCGATGCCAAGGGCGGCGGCCATCTGCTTGACTGTCATCACATCAGGATAGGATCGGAACATCATCCCTTCTCCTCCTTTGATGGCGGAGCCATATAAAAAGTGCAGCGGCGTATTGCCCGGTATTGATAGCGCTGTGCGGGTGAGCCAAAGAATCCAGAGATACGGCGCCAATGGCCGCTATGATGCAAATGCCGCCTGCAGCAGCAAGCGGCGCCGATGTTGCTGCCCATTTATAGTTTGCACCTCTTTTTCTATCTCATGTGGTGTGTGGATCAGACTGAGCGTTTCAGACTATTCCGCGCTCATAGTTATAAAGCCGGGACAAGACCAGTTCAATTCCCTGGCGGGGCATGGGTTGTCCATCCGGATTTCGGAGTGTGTACCGCTCCTGCGGATGATATTGATCTTCCAGTTCGCAAAGAAGCGCAACGGCCGCAGAATAGCTAGTACGCGGCAGAACGTCCATACCGCACAAATAGGTGCAGGGCTCTTTCTGAGAAGAACGGCACGCTGGGGTACAATTTTCCATGCTGCCCAGTCCAGGCAGTACTCCCACGGTGTCCATGTCTTTCAAATCGGATACCTCCCATCTCTGAATATACCGGAAAAATAAAAGATATGGACAGGCCATATCTGCCTGTCCATATCTTTTCGATGGTACTATTGTAACAGAAAAAGTTTTTACTTGCAATCCCAGCAAGTATGAGTTTTTTTCGTCACTCTGAGTGAAGAAACCTTTTTACTTTTTGTGAAATCATGCCGGAGACACAGCATCGGACCATCTTTTTTGAAGAATGGGGGCATTTTACAGAAAAATATCTATGGAGAAAACCGCAACTGTCCAATGAGCTCCTGATGTGATATGCTCTACCTGTATTTAGGCCAGATTTCGCCAGGTCGGAGATTACCCCCATAGGCCCCTTGGGGCCTGTGGAGACTCGTCCATATCCTAAATACCTAACATCGACACAAAAACCGCAGTTACCTACTTCATAGGGAACTGCGGCTTTTTTTGTGCAAAAAACGAAAGGAGCTCTTAGTTATGAATGAAAACCTGTTCAGCTTCTCCGCCATCTCTGGTCAAGGGGATCAACCTAAATTCGATTCTACGGCATTTGACCTTGGAAGCGATGTGAACGCCCCTCCACCCCCTGCTGCTGCTGTGCCTCCTGCCGCTCCGGCCCCTTCTGCCGCTGCGCCTGTGGCAAACGCTCAAGCCTTCGCCGCTGCTGCGCCTGTGATGACTGCTCCGGCTCCTGCCGCTGCTGCGCCCATGGCGACTGCTCCGGCTCCTGCCGCTGCTGTGCCCATGGCGACTGCTCCGGCTCCTGCCGCTGCTGCGCCCATGGCGACTGCTCCGGCTCCTGCCGCTGCTGCGCCCATGGCGACTGCTCCGGCCCCTGCCGCTGCTGTGCCCATGGCGACTGCTCCGGCTCCTGCCGCTGCTGCGCCCATGGCGACTGCTCCGGCTCCTGCCGCTGCCGCGCCCGTGGAGACCGCTCCGGCCCCCGTCGCTGCAACCACAGATACGGCCAACAATATGGTGCTGTTTACCCCTCACGCGCAGGGAAGTGATGAGGGTGAAAACCCCCTGCTGGCAATGATGGATATTCAGGAAACAAAGAACATTCAGGCTGCTAACACCTCGCTCTTCGCGCAGCTTCCCCAGTTCTCCTACAACGGGACTACGGAGGTCATTGAGAATTTGGATCAGACCTTTGAGGAACTGCGGGAAGCCAAAGCAGAGGACTTTACCGAGCTTGAGGAAGCTGCAAGCGTCACCTGGAACATTACTTACGGGGCTGTTACGAAAAAGGTGGCAAAGCCCAAGAAAACCAAAATTGGAGAATTAAAACGGGAAATCGAAACCTCGAAAGCATTTCTGGATGGGCTGAAAAAATCCACGACTAAAAAGCCGGCCTGTATTGTTAAGCCGTCTGTCACCATGAAGCCGAAAGGGATTGCCCTCTACAAAGGTGTGTTCCTTACGATGGAGGAGGCCGAGGACTCCGGGAAAACCATTACGTTCATCCCTTCCGGTGATGGACTGGTCTATGAGCGTCGGGTGACGGAAGCCGGTGAATTTGTGACGCCTGCCTCGGAGGTGAAACTGTTGAACAAAATTATCCCTGGCTTTGTATCGGCCCTTCCACGCATACCGTATGCCCTCTTTTCACAGGCGCTGGCTCTGTTCCGCTATATGATGGATGCCAGAGAAGACGGTACCCCTTTGGAGGCGCTGGTCCATATTTACTGGGATAAGGAAGATGAAAAGTTCATCCTCCATGTTCCCCGTCAATCTGTGGGCCATGCGATCGTTCTTCCTGATGTGGGGGAGGAGCCGTTAGACAGTGACCGATATATCCACTATGCGGATCTCCATTCGCACAATGACATGGACGCCCGTTTTTCTGCCGTGGATGACCGGGATGAACGTGCCAACCGGATTTACATGGTCGTCGGCCACCTAGAGAACTATTTCCCCGATCTGACGGTTAGGATCTGCAATGGAGGCACACACTGGCTCATCCCCGCTGATACGGTCCTTGAGCCGTTTCCGACTCAAGAATTTCCTCACAAGTGGCTGGAGCGCATTCAGATGATGGATGACGCAGAGCGCCCTGACAGTGAGTGTTTTGACATGGATGAAGTCTGGGGGAAGGCCGCATGATTTTCTCAAAATCCCGCCCAGTCAAAATCGTTTTGGTAGGGACCGGCGGCACCGGAGGATACATTGTACCTCAGCTTTACCGCCTGCTTTACGCTTTGGACCGGCCGATTCGGGTCATCCTCTGCGACGGCGACCTGGTTGAGGAGAAAAACCTCGGGCGCCAGAACTTTATTGAAGCGGATCTGGGAAAAAACAAGGCAATGGTCCTGGCGGAACGGTATTCCAACGCCTTTGGAATCGAAACAAGCTATATCCCACAGTATGTCGAGGATGAGGAGATGCTGGAAGAACTGCTGGAGCCTTTGCAGTATCCGCAGAACAGGTATGTTACCAATCGGAATGGCGAAGCTGTACAGGAAGTCATATCGGAAATTGTGATCCTGATTGGGGCGGTGGACAATAACCGCTCCAGGCAGGTCTTTCACAATGTTTTTCAACGCGCAAAGGAACTGATCTATATAGACTCCGGGAACAGCAAAGCAAGCGGACAGGTGATCTGTGGTGTTCGGCGAAGCGGAAAGACCTTCTATCAACCGGTTGCCAGCCTGTATCCCGAAGTTCTAGAGCAAACGGATAAGTTCCCGACAGAACTCTCCTGTGCGGAGGCGTCGATCTCCGCGCCGCAGACCATTGCTGCCAATCTGGCGGCGGCAACCATCGTGACGATCCACATCTACAATATTCTGGCGGAAGGGAATAACCATTCCGTCGGGAAAAGCGTTTTCTCCACCAAATCTGTCAACATCCAATCCTTCAAGAAAAATGTGAAACGGAGGAAAGCCGCATGAGGGCAGTCAGTGTATTCCCCCTGGATGAGTTTCGTCTCGCACTGAAGAAAGTATATGGAGCAGCAGCGCCCAAAGGGCCATTTACCGCATTATCCCAGGCAACTTTATTTTTCAGCCGTAACTCCTGTACCATTGCCTGCTGCAATCTCAACCAATGGTGTCAGGCGACGATCCCGGCACAGGGCGATGAATTTTCTCTCACCCTAGATGATACGCAAAGACTTCTGGATGCCTGCGCTTATTTTTCTGGTGAGCTTCATCTGGAATATGAAACTGCCGAGAAAAAGCCGCACAACTGTGACATCCCCTACAACCAGGCGCGTTTTTCCTGTGGAGGGCGTGAGATCCATCAGCTGGTATTCGACAGCGATCTCTATCCGCTGCCGAAAGAGTTTCAGCCGGAGCAGGTCTATCAGATCAACGCTGGAACTTTTTTCGGCCTCTTCACTCAGGTCCGGCACGCTGTTTCCTCGGACACAAACCGCCCCTGGAGCTGCTGCGTACAATTTACGGATCACAGGATGTACGCGCTGGACGGATATAGGCTGAGCGTCCGAACGATTCCGGACTTTGAAGCAGCCAAGCCGTTTCAAATCCCGGAGGAAGCGATGGAACTGCTGAGTGTTTTTGCTGATGAGGACTGCACCCTGTCGATTGGCAGGGAGTGGCTGTCCGTTCAGAATGATTCCAAGCGGCTGATTACCCGGGTACCACCATTGGGCGGTTTGAAACTGGACTCCACCATTCCGACCATCTTCACAGAGGAGCGCTGGATAGATGTGGAAGGTACACGGAACGATGTGAAGTATCTTCTGAAAATGGAAAACAAAAAATTACGAGCGCCGCTCCGCCTTGGTGACGGATGGCTTTCCGTCCGTGGAAATTCCGGACTGTACCGTGCGGAATTGAGGATGGAGCGCCCTCCCGCCATTGTGATCGGCTACGACCCTCGCTATCTGCTGGATGCCTTTGACGCATTTGCAAAGCGTGGCATCAAAACAGCCAGGATGAGCTTTACAAGTCCGGTAGGGCCCACCGTGCTTACGGCTGACAACGGCTTTACCGAACTGATTCTCCCGGTGCGTCTGAAGCCTGAAGAAGCTGCCGCCTGCATCCCCCCGCGGAAACAGGCGGCATGACACAAAACAAAAAACTGGAGGTTGCACATCATGAAAACCTTGTATGTTCCCAAAGGAAAAACGCTGCATTATGAGCGCCTTGAGTGCCAGACAATTATCGCGGACGGTACACTGGTGGTTGATGGCGCTGTGAGAGCAAAGCATATCACTGGAAAAGGGCTGCTGGATGCAGGCTCTGTTTATTCTCCCACAGTCTCTGTTCGGGATCTTGACACGGTGAAGGTTGTGTGTGACCTGCTGGCCGCAGAATATGCCCGGGCGGTTGAGGTCATCGTTTCAAGCTCCGCTGTGGTGTCCCGCTATTTAGAGGCCGAGTATGTGGAGGCCAAGAAGCTCACCGTCAACAAACACCAGATCAGCGAGTTGCGCGTGGGGGAGTTTACCTATCTGCCGGAAAAAAAGCGGAGTGTGATCGGCGCCCTGCTGTCCGGATTCTTCCGCAGGTTGTGGCTGTCTATAAAGCACCGTACCCCGATCGACGCGCCTTACAAACAGTCATCCCCAAATGTGGAGGGGGAGAGCGGTGTGAAGGAGACTGGTACCACCGCTCCAGTCGATTCCGCAGAAGCAGGCAAGGTTGGAGAAGCCACTTCGCAGAATCAGGAGCTGATGAAAGCATTCCTGGCCAGAGCGGGAAAGGGTGAAGACCGGCTGGCAGACGATTTCGACTTCCTGAAGCTCAAAGCGATGTATGTACTCTTAAAGGATGTCGGATATACCATCCATCTGAAGCCTGTGACTGCTCCGCCGTCCCCGGCGTACCAGCGCGGAGACGGACAGGAGGCGGGCTCGAAAATCGAACCTGTGCCTGTTACGGAATCTGCAGAGTGCAGCAATGCGGCGTAAGGCTATGAGGGTACCCGTTAGCTATCGGAGAACGGAAAGCGTCTCCATAGGCGGAAAAGTCCGCATTCAAGAGCGGTATGCCTCCGGCTATCTGGACGCCAGCGGAACATTCCGCCTCACATCCTACTGCATGTGCAGGCGTTTGGCTCCATTGGAGGCCCCAGCCGTCAGCCAGGCAAACTGCACCGAAAAGCATATGATAACTGACGCCGCATAGGCGTGCTCAGGCAGAGGGCCGTGACAACTGGTTACGGCCCTCTCCTGTGTATCATGTGCAACACAATATCCAGGGATGGACATCCGCTGGCCGGACTATGGAAGATGGAGGTTATACCTGTGATCTTCCTGCCGCATGACTACCATCAATCCATGAAAGGACGAAGCCATGTTAAATCATGTTGAAGATTCATCTAGTGTCAAGGGAAGTACAGAAACACCAGAAGGTTTCGACCAAAACGGGCAGCGCTTCTATGTGTTGGACCGGCTTCAGGAGCAAGCTACCAGAATCCGCTATCTACTCGATACCACCGTATTCTTCCGTAATCAGCTGGAAACATGCCAGGCTGCCGGCAACGCTGAGGCCGCCCAAAGCGCTTACCTGTCGCTTTCGTCAGGCCGGCTTGGGATCGCCAACGGCGTGAGATCTCTGAAACCCATTCTGCTGGAGCTTGAGCATCCCGCCGCTTCCATCTGTGAAGCACTGGTCAATCAGATCTCATCGTTTGAGCTGATGACAAGAGATTACTCCAAATTCTCCGGCGTGATCAGCCGCTTTCTTGACGCGTTGCCCAGTTACCATACTGTTGACGCGTCTACCATCGGTCGCCTGATGAATCATGTCAAGTTAGGGCATTATCCAACCGATTTGGCACACGTGGGCTATCTGGAGCGGGGCATCGCTTTTCCGGATAAAACAGTCAATCTGCTGGACCCATGCTGCGGAACTGGGGACGCGGTGCTGCGCCTGACCCTTGGCCATGACAGCCGGTGCTACGGCATTGAACTGGATGAGGAAAGGGCCGGACTGGCCGAGCAAAAGCTGTTCCGGGTTGCCTATGGGGATTTTTTCAGCTCCTATGTGGGAAACAGATCGTTTCATGCGATACTCCTTAACCCGCCATATCTCACAGTCACACTTGGCTGCGGGCTGAGGGGACGGGACGAAAAGCGATTCCTGGTCGAATCATTCCAGGCGCTGGTCATGAGCGGCCTGATGATTTACATTGTCCCCTATTATCGAATGACAGAAGACATCTGCCAAATCTTCACAGATAATTTTTCGGATATATCTGTTTATCGTTTTCTGGATGGCGAATTTGAAAAATTCAAGCAAATTGCTGTCCTTGGGACCCGAAAGCCGCGGGAAAGCGATGAAGCTGCCAGCGCTGGACTCTACACAGCTGCGCTGCATCCTGAAGCGCTGCAGACGCTGGATCAGCTTCCGGAAGGGCGCTATCAGCTTCCAGATGCGGCATTGGACGTGAAAATTTTTCGAGGCTCTGTATTTAATGAATCAGAGCTGGCGCATCAGCTTATGGCCTCCCAAAGCCTGGAGCGTCTGATCCAAAAGGACGGGCAGGCACAGGAGATGGGGCGACCCCCGCTCCCCTTATCCATCGGGCAGGTGGGGCTGATTGGGGGCTCGGGCCTAATCAATGGCCTGATGCAGTGTGACTGCCCTCATATCATAAAAGGGCGGATCATCAAAGAACGCCATGAGCGGAGAGAAGAAAATCATTCTGAACGAGGTGAACTGGTTTCTACAGATGTGATTGAAACCATCACCAACCGCATGGTGTTCAATGTCCTCACTCCCACGGGATTTCGATCCCTGGTATAAAAAATTCAGGAGGGTTGAATATGCAGGACAAAAAGTATCTGGCAGCCGTTGTGCCGCTGGATCTGCAGACCCGGAAGCAGATTCAAAGCGGGAAAAACCTGGACATGATTCGGGCTGCGGTCTGGTCCGAAACAGCAAAAAAACTCACGCCGCTGCTCGGCTCTGTGTGCAGCCGGTTTCTGCCGGCTACACAAGCCTGGTCGATTTGCAATTATCGCCCCTTTGGCGTCATGCTCGGCGGAGTCGCGGCTGACATAGAGGATATGCTTTTGTACTACGCAAGGGCACGGCTGGAACAGATGAAAGAGATGGAGGCACGGCAGCAGCGTCTGATCTCTCGGGGGGAGACACTGTTGAACGAATCTCCCATCCAGTCCCTGAATATCACAGTGGTTTCCATTGACAGCAGCGATCCGGGAACTCGGAAGGAACTGGAGCTGGCGCAAAAGTTTTTCAGTGGGGATGTCTCCGCTGCCGCCGGGATCTACTATCTGGGCTATAACTGCAACCAGATTTCTGAATCTCAGGAGGAACAACTCCTTGAAAATCTGCAGGAATACGCCTTGTGTGTGGCGGAACTGCAGGAGCTGGAGGTGGCCTGATGGCACTTTTCCTGGATTTGGAGAGCCTGGCCAGCCTGCTGGACGAGGAGCCGGAAACCGATGTGGAAGCGAAGGAACAGGAGCCTGTCAACTCCTATTTGCTTCAGGAGATTTTGCCGCTTCTGGAACAGGGCCTTTATCCGCGCTTAGCAGACATCGACTATGATGAATTCGAGTGCTATGACCCATCGGTACTGCTGGGATATGTAGAGGAAGCTGGGCAAAGGATGTGGAATCATGGAGAACTCATACATAAAATCCAAGAAATCCGCCCTATATGCCGCGCCACATTTGTGTGACGGCAGCTAGAAACGACCTGTTTTATGAGGTGATTATGTGATTGAGATTGATGAATATGAGATGGACGGCATCGCAAAATTACTCCATGTCGCGAAGCGGTTTGCGGACCGCGGGCGGCTCGACCTTCTGTTCCAAGCCGGCGGAAAGGACACCATTTTGTCCGCTGAGACTTATTGGGAACTCGAATATGAACTTCCCTGCCTGATTTTCGAGGATGTGACAGTGCAGTGCCATCCGGAGAACGACCGGCGCATGCTCATAGAACGGACCGCCTATATTATGCGGGACAGCATTCTCTCCCGCTTTGACCAGCTCTGCCGGGAATACGAGGCGGTCCGGGGGATTCTCCCCATCGAGAACCCATTCGCGTCCACCTTGGAGAAGGCTGTCAGCCGCGCCTTGAGCATGAACAGCTATTCTTATGCTTACTGTCTGTACGACAGCCTGCGGGATAAAAAGGGCCCAAAGCTCGTCCTGACAGTCGATGATGAGTTTGAAGCATACTACGATATTCCGGACGCGCTGTTCAGCATACTGGATGCATGTGAGGACGGAATTGACCATCTGGAGACTGAACTGGCCCGCCTGAAACGCGAAGCGGAGGAAAATAAGCGGAAGGTCATCGCCTTTCCCAAAAAGAAAAACGCCCGCAGGAGAAAGGAGGCAGCCTGATGGAAGACCGCGTATCCATCCACTTTTCTGTGGAGGATGGGATCATCGAAGTGGAACAGAAAAAAGGTCCTCTAATCTCTCGAAAGGAAATTTCGCGGGATCAGCTTCTAAATTGCTTCCGGAAAAGCGTCTATATCAGGGAAGACGCACCGCCTGTCCTGTCTTCCGGGTTTCTGCCATTGAATACCCTCGCTGTCAGGCAGACCAAGAAATCCATCAGTGTGGTCGTATGGTACCCCCGTCTCCGTGCGGACCTGTCGCTGTATAAAACGCAATATCCGGATTTTCCAATCCCCCGCCTTGTCTTCGGTTTTTCAGTCGGGGCCGCAGACGGCGCTGTGAGCGCATGCCGGATCGGAGTGATCGCGGATGAAACGCCGACACCGGATACCATTATGTATCACTATCCATTCAGCAATGTTGATTCATCCGGCAGCCTGTGTATCGGGGCCAACACGCTCCCCAAATATAAGGAACTGCGAAAAGCAGCCGGTCTTCCTGCATTGCTGCTTAGCATCCCCAATAACTTTGACCGGTTTGATCCGTCCGACAACCAACTGGGCCTTGACTATCGGGAGCTGATGCAGCACTTGAAGGACAAAGAGCCTGCATACTACTATACCGATATTTTGATCCCCAATGGACAGACGCTTGCCAATTTTATTCAGTGCATGTGACGGCGCCGACAACTGACTTCAATGGAGGCGATGTGAATGTGGCAAAAATCACCGGAAGAATTGCGCGCTGTACTCAGTGCCCCATTTTCCAGTTCCGATATTGAGTGGCGGGTTTCCGCCACCAATGCAGAAAAAACCAAGGGACTGGCCGTGCCCTACGTCACCAATCGCGCCATCCAAAATCGCTTGGATGATACCGTAGGGATAGACGGCTGGTACAACGATTTCCGCCCCTGGAAAAACGGCTCAGCCCAGTTGTGCGGAATTTCTATCTTTTTCCCACAGCTTAACCAATACCTGACTAAATGGGACGGGGCCGATGACAGCGAGTTTGAATCGGTCAAAGGCGGCCTTTCTGATTCTATGAAACGGGCTGCGGTTGAGTGGTCGATTGGGCGCTACCTCTATGGCATGACTCAGGTATGGGTCACGATCCAAGTTACCAATGGTGGGAAGAAGGCTAACGCCAGGATTCGTGAAGAGGAACGCTCCCGGCTGGACCAGGCCCACGATGAATGGGTGGCATACCTGCTGGCCAAAGAGCGGGGAGAAAACCCGCCGAGGCCAAAAGCTCCCCCACCGTTAAAAGCCCAGCAGGGCCAGGGCAGACCGCCCGCA
Source organism: Intestinimonas sp. (assembly GCF_026169115.1). Lineage (GTDB taxonomy): Bacteria > Bacillota > Clostridia > Oscillospirales > Oscillospiraceae > Intestinimonas. The sequence goes on from NZ_JAPFEA010000151.1 coordinate 28,240, forward strand.
CAGTCCCAGGGCCAGTACCAGACGCCCCCACAGGGCGCTCAGCAGCCCCCGCAGCAGGGCCAGGGCAGACCGCCCGCGCAGCCCCAGGGCCAGTACCAGACGCCCCCACAGGGCGGTCTCGAAAGCCCGGCGCCGGGCCCGCGCGGCGCGCCCGCGGCGCGGCAGGGGGCGTCGGCGGCGCCCCCACAGGGCGGGCGGGGCTGCGCGGGGG
>NZ_JAPFEA010000007.1 GCF_026169115.1 Intestinimonas sp.
CCTCAGAAGATGGACTGGGGCGCCGTCTTTACCGCCCCTGTCCTGTGGTTTGGGGTGTGGGCCCTGGGCTTCGTCCTGACCCTGGGCCGGTATGTCTGGAGCTACCTCCGCTTCGTCCGGCTGGTCCGGCGGGAGAGTCGTGTCCCCGACCAGTTGGCGCTGGACGTGCTCAAGGAGCTGGACCCCGGCGGGAACACTGTCCTGGCGGTCTGCCCGGCGGTCCCCGGTCCCATGGCCCTGGGGCTGCTGCGGCCCACGGTGGTCCTCCCGGAGGGGGTGGAGGACCGGGGGCGGCTGGAGGACATCCTTCGCCACGAGCTCACCCACCTGCGCCGCCATGACCTCCTCTGCAAGTGGCTGTGGGCGGCGGTGACCAGTCTCCACTGGTTCAACCCCCTCATGCCGGTGTTCCGCCGGGAGGTGACCCGGCGGTGTGAGCTCGCCTGCGACGAGGCCGCGGCGGGGGACCTGCCCCCGGCGGACCGGCGGCGGTACGGAGATACCCTCCTCTCCCTGGCGGCGGAGCCCCCAAAGGGGCTGATGGTCACCACCCTGTGTGAGGAAAAGGAGCATTTGAAGGAAAGGCTGGTGGATCTTGTGAACGGAAGAAAGCGGGGCCCTGCCGCCCTGTGTCTCACCCTGTGTCTTGCCCTGCTGCTGGGGAGCTGCGCCATGGTCGGCGGCACGGCCCCCGTGACGCCCGGCCCGGAGACGACGCCCCCGCCGGTGGAGACGGCCCCGGCGGCCACCCCGGACCCCGACGCCCTCTTTACCGATGCTGTCCTCTACGACCTGGGGGGCGGGCTCACCCTGGCCCTCCCCGCCGACCTGTCCGAGGACCTGCTGGTCCAGTTCCCCACGCCCGCCGAGGAGGGAGGCGGGCCCCTGTTCCCACGGGTCTACCATCGTCCCAGCTATGAGGCCAGCATGGAGGAATTTGGGGCCCCCATGGGCTTTCTCTTCTCCCTCTTCCGCTACGACCAGGTGGGCTACGAGCAGGAGTACCTGGCTGTCCATGGCGGAACGGGTCAGACCGTCTTCGCCAAGGACGAGAACTGGTACTATGTGATGGGGGAGCCCACCGATGTGCAGTATTACGCCAGGGGGGACGTCATCGACGACACCGCCCCCGAGTACCAGAGCTGGGTGTACGCCATGTCCCGCATCTCCGACATCCAGGCCGACTTCACCGCCCGCAACGGTCTCATTCCCATCAACAGCGCGGCTGAGCTGGACCAGCCCTTCCAGTGGAGCGGAGAGCATCACTATGTGGAGGTCCACAGTACCGATTACTCCGTTTCCCTGACCCTCCTCCTCTCCAAGCCCGTCACCCAGGGCCAAAGGGGGATCTGGTGTGTGGAGGGGGAGTTCTCCAACAACTACGGTGGCTGGAGCCGGGTGCTGCCACGAAACATCGATGTGACGGTCCGGGAATACTATGCCGACCTTCAGGCCCAGGCAGACCGGGGAGAGCGTCCGGAGCTGCTGGACCCGGTCCAGGCGGCCAGGGCGTGGTATCAGGAGGAGTACAGCGCCAAGACCCTGGACGGACTCACCTTCGCCCTCCTGGAGGGGGAGCCCGCCGGGATGCTCTGGGGCCGCATCTCCCGGGTGACCGGACAGCCGGGGACGTTGGAACACCTCTCCTACCTGGACGGCAGTCCGGGCAGCAGCGAGGGCCGGATGGCCTTCCCGGACCGGGAGTATCTGCACAGCCCCTACCTTTACACCTATGTGTGGCTGACCGCCCAGCCGCCGGAGACCATCGAAGGGGCGGCGGTGCGCTACCGGAACGTGCAGGGGGACCAGCTCCTCTTCCTGGCGGAGGGGGACCTGCTGGGGGTCACCTACCGGGAGGAAACCACCTGGTACCGGCCCGCCTACCCCTACGATCCCGGCCTCTATGAGCGGATGCTGGCCCTCTGCGCCGACCTGGCCCAGGCGGAGGACCCCTTCACCCAGGACCAGGTGAGCGCCGGTATGGACGCGCTGTCGGCCTGGCTGGAGAGGGAGGTCTGGCCAACGCCGGCGGAGGCCCCGCAGTATCTGCCCCTCTACGCTGGCTACCACGCCCAGACCTATCTGGAAAATGGCAAGGGGCAGGGGAGCGGCCTTGAGCGGGCCGACGTGCTGGTCCTGTTCGCTGCCCTTCCGGCGGATGCCCCCCAGGGGGAGGGGACCTACGTCTTCTGGCTCATCCCCGACGGAACCGGCGGCTGGCAGGTGGACGACTGGGGGTATACTGCCTTCCCCGATTTGGATACATAGCTTGGAATATGACAAAACAGCGCCCGGCGGTCCCCATGATGGGACCGCCGGGCGCTTACGTCTGCGTCGCAAATGCCACCGTCCCCCTGGAAGGGGGAAGGTCTGCGGGGGTGGTATTTCTTTTGTTGTGGTGCCCGACGACCCGGCGGGCCATATGACAGCGCCCCCTTGACGGGGGAGCTGTCAGCGCAGCTGACTGAGGAGGTGGGCAGGGCACAAACCACGCCGCGCAGGCCGATGGGGACATCGGCCCCTACGCCAAGGTTACGGCGGTGTTGTAGGGGCGGCGATCAGCCGCCCGGCGTTTCGGTGCGGTATTTCTTTTGTTGTGGGGCCCGACGACCCGGCGGGCCATATGACAGCGCCCCCTTGACGGGGAAGCTGTCAGCGCAGCTGACTGAGGGGGTGGGCAGGGCGCAAACCACGCCACGCGGGCCGATGGGGACATCGGCCCCTACACCCGTCATTCTGAGCGAAGCGAAGAATCCGTATTCCTGACCATGTGGAAAAGGACGGGGGGACGGATGTTTCGCTGACGCTCAACATGACGCAGAGATACGCCCCTTTCCCCGTCGCCCGCGCTCTGCCCCCGTCATTCTGAAGCCACAGGGGCCGACACGCTGGTCGGCCCCTGTGGCGGACAAGGCGGCGCATACCTGCCGCTTACGCTGTTTTATTTGGCGGGGCGGCCCTCGTCGGCGGGCGGGTCCAGGACCACCACCCGGATCTCCATCACCCGGCGGTGGTCCACCTTGGTGACGGTGACGTCCAGGTCCTCATAGACGAAGTGGTCGCCCTCCTCGGGCACCCGGCCCACCTCCTCCATGACCCAGCCGGAGACGGTGGTGGAGTCGCTCTCCCCCTTGATGGAGAAGAGGTCGTAGAGGTCGGTGAGGTTGGCGTTGCAGGAGATGAGGTAGCTGCCGTCGGGCTGCTTCTGGAACTCCTCGATGACCTCGTCGTGCTCGTCCCAGATCTCGCCCACCAGCTCCTCCACGATGTCCTCCAGGGTGCAAAGACCCTCGGTGCCGCCGTACTCGTCCACAACGATGACCATGTGGGCCTTGGCCTTCTGGAGGATGCGCAGCAGGTCGGAGATCTTGGTGTTGGCGGTGGTGTAGAGCACGGTGGAGACGATGGCGGAGATGTCGTCGTGGCCGCGGTAGCGGGCGGCGTGGAAGTCCTTCTCGTGGATGACGCCCACGATGTTGTCGATGTCCTCGTGGTAGACCGGCAGCCGGGAGTAGCCGCTCTCGGCGAAGGCTTTGGCGATGTCGTCCATGGTGTCGGTGTCCTCCACGGCCACAATGTCCACCCGTGGGGTGAGGATCTCGTCCACCTCCAGGTCGCCGAACTCGATGGCGGAGCGGATGAGCTGGCTCTCGTCCTGGTCCAGGCCGCCCTCGGTCTCGGCCTGGTCTACCATGGTGATAAGCTCCTCCTCGGTGATGCCGCTGTCCGAGCTGCTGCGGAAGAGCCGGCTGAGCAGCCGCTTCCACTGGGCGAAGAGGAAGTTGACGGGCCGCAAAAGGAGCATCAGCACCCGCAGGACGGGGGCGGAGAGCATGGCGAAGGATTCGGGGTGCTCCTTGGCCAGCCCCTTGGGGGAGATCTCGCCAAAAATCAGGATGACCACGGTCAGCACGATGGTAGACACCGCCGGGCCGTAGGCCGTGCCCACAAACTGTGTGAAGAGGACGGTGCCCAGGGTGGAGGCCGAGATATTCACGATGTTGTTGCCGATGAGGATGGTGGAGAGCAGCCGGTCATAGTCCTCGGCCAGGGCCAGGGTCCGGGCGGCCCGCCGGTCTCCGGCGTCGGCCCGGCTCTTCAGCCGGATGCGGTTGAGGGAGGTGAAGGCGGTCTCGGTGGCGGAGAAATAGGCGGAGAATACCACCATCAGCAAGAGGGCGACGATCATTGTGATACTTTGGGGGTCCATAAGGACGATCAACTCAACTTTCTTTTGATATTTGGTAGGAAAGGGGGACCAGAATGGGAAAATGCGCACAAAAGGACAGCCCTATGCCCTGCGGCTAAGGCTGTCCTCAGAATTCATTATCCAGTTCTGACTAGGCGGAGGTCGGTCCACAGGGACTCACCAGACCCTTCTTTCCGTAGAATGGGACCAGTATACCAGAAATGGAGCCGCCGCGCAAGGGGGAGTTTTTCACCGCCCCCGGCCGGGCATCTGGAAGGTCCGGGGGGTCTTGCCGCTGCGCTGGGCCAGGAAGGGGAAGAGCGCGGCGGGGTCGCCCAGGGTGAAGTCCTTCTTCCGGGCCAGGATACACTGGCCGCTCTTCAAAAAGACCAGCAGATAGCCGTCGGTCTCCACCAGATCGACGATCTGGTCGTAGGGGGTGTCGGAGGAGCCGGCGCTGTCGGCGGCGTCCAGATGGTCGTCAAAGAAGCGGTAGCGGATGGGCTTGCCGTAGGCGCCGTTTTTCCGGGCGGCCTTCACCACCTGCTTTTCCATCCGGCGGCACACCCGCTTGGCGGCGGAGCGGTCCACATAGGGTACGGCCAGCAGAAAGACGGCCAGACAGAAGATGCCGGTGCCCAGGGCGCGGATGCTGGCGTAATTGCCGGCGGCGGCGATCCACCAGATGGCCAGGGCCAGGACCACCGCCAGGGCATAGAGGACCCAGATGGGGTTTTTCTGATGGAGGATGTAGTGGGCGGCGATCATATGGGCGTAAGCGTCGGTATCATGGGCGGTCTCGACCTGAAAGATGGGTTCCATGTGTTCAGCCTCCTCTGAGTGCGTCGGCCTGCTCCTGGGTCAGGGGGACGCCGCCCCCCAGCAGCCGGACGTTGAGATGGATCTGGGCGGTGTGCTCCAGGGTCTCCATGCGCCAGTAGGCCCGCTCCAGATCGGGACCCATGGTGAGGGCGCCGTGGTTGGCCAGGAGAAGGGCGTCGTGGTCAGCCATGAGCGGGGCGGCAGCGGCGGGCAGCTCATCGGTGCCGGTGCGGCCATAGGGGGCGCAGGGCACCGGGCCCAGGGCCATGACAGCCTCCCCCAGCAGGGGCTCCTCCAGGCCCTGGCGGGCGCAGGCGAAGGCGGTAGCGGCGGGGGGATGGGCGTGGCAGACGCCGCCCACATCGGGCCGGGCCCGGTAGCAGGCCAGGTGAAGGGGAGTCTCCGAGGAGGGGCGGTAGGAGGAGGGACTGGTCATCCGGCCCTGGCTGTCCACCACCAGCAGCATGTCGGGGGTGAGAAAGCCCTTGCTCACCCCGGCTGGGGTCACCAAAAAAAGGCCCTCGCCCAGTCTCCGGCTGAAGTTGCCGTCGTTGGCGGCCACCCAGCCCCGTTCCCACATCCTGCGGCCCAGCTCGCACATGAGCCGTCTTTGGGTCTCGTAATCCATATCGCTCCTCCTTACTTGCGCACACGGGGTGCTTGTCCCCTCCATTATAACCTCTGCGCCGGCGCTTGACAATAAAAATGCCGCGACTTTCCCGGCCTGCCCGATGCAAAAGTTGGACTTGCATTCCCACAAAAAATATGGTATCATACTGATTACTGTTTGGGTGCATTGCGCCCATTTCATGCTGACCATGCCCTCCGGGGCTTGAAAGGAACGATGCTTTCATGGGTACGCTCAAATTTGTCCTCACCATCGTCCAGGTGCTGGCCGCTGTGTTCCTCACCTTCGTGGTGCTGGCGCAGTCGGGGAAGAGCTCCGGCCTCTCCGGCGCCATCGCCGGCGGCGCGGACACCTTCCTCTCCAAGAACAAGGCCAAGAGCTGGGACGCCAAACTGGCCCGCTGGACCAAGTGGGTGGCCATCGCCTTCATGATCCTGACTCTGGTGCTCTGCCTGCTGCCCAGCGGGGCCGCCGCCTGAGCCGGAGACTGAGACGAACAAGGACCAAAAGGGACGCACTCCAACAGGAGCGCGTCCTTTTTTGTTGCACATCGGCTCATCGTGGTATACTATGGAGGAAAGCGCCGGCCTGCCGCCGGCACACAAAACGAAATCGGAAAAAGACAAAGGAGATTATCTGTTTGATGAACGTACAGGGAACCTATCAGGCCACCGCCCGTGGCTTCGGTTTCTTCACGCCGGAGGGGGCGGCAGGCCGGGAGTCCGACCTCTTCGTCCCGCCCCGCTGTGACGGCGGGGCCTGGACGGGGGACCGGGTCACCGCCCGGGTGAGCGCCGACCCCCGGGACCCCCAGCGGCAGGTGGCCAAGATCACCGCCGTGGTGGAGCGGACCAACCGCACCCTGGTGGGGGCGGTGGAGCGCCGGGGGCGGGAGGTGTGGCTCCGGCCCACCAGTGACCGCTACCCCAACGCCGTCAAGGTGGTGGGCCGCTCGGCGGCCAAGCTGAAGGCGGGGGACAAGATCGCCGTGGCCGTCACCAGCTACGGCAGCGCCAAGCTGCCCCCCACGGGCACCTTCAAGCGCATCTTTGGAAGGGAGGGCACCCGTCAGGCCGCCGTGGACGCCCTCCTCTATGAGCACGGCATTGACCGGGAATTTCCCGCCCCGGTGACCGCCGCCGCCCAGCTGGTCCCCCAGGAGGTGGACCCCGCCGCCTGCGCCGGCCGGCTGGACCTGCGGGACAAGACCATCATCACCATCGACGGGGCGTCCTCCAAGGACTTTGACGACGCCGTCAGCCTGGAAAAAGACGGGGAGGGCCATTGGGTCCTGGGGGTCCACATTGCCGACGTCTCTCACTATGTGACGGAGGGCTCCCCCCTGGACCTGGAGGCGTTCCACCGGGCCACCTCGGTCTACTTTGCCGACCAGGTCATCCCCATGCTGCCCGAGGCCCTCTCCAACGGCATCTGCTCCCTCAACCCCCAGGTGGACCGGCTGGCCCTCTCCTGTATCATGACCATGGACGCCCATGGAAAGGTGCTGGGCCATAAGATTGTCAAGACCGTCCTCCGCTCCACCGAGCGGATGACCTACGACGACTGCAACCTCCTTCTCAGGGACCGGGACCCCGCCCTGGCGGAGCGTTACGCCCATATCCTCCCCATGCTCCGGGACATGGCCGCCCTGGCCCGGGCCCTGGAGAAGGGCCGGAAGGCCCGGGGGGCCCTGGACCTGGAGAGCCAGGAGTGCTATATCGTCTGCGACGAGACGGGGGCCCCGGTGGACATCCGGGTGCGGGAGACGGGGGAGTCGGAAAAGCTCATCGAGTCCTTCATGCTCGCCGCCAACGAGTGCGTGGCCGAGCACCTCAAAAAGGCGGGGCTCCCCGCCGTCTACCGGGTCCACGAAAAGCCCTCCGAGGACAAGGCGACCAACCTGAAGGCCATGCTGGCCCCCCTGGGGCTGGACCTCCGGCAGGCCGACAACGGCAGCCTCCAGAAGGTGCTGGAGGGGGTGAAGGGCACCCCCCAGGCCCCCGCCGTCCACACCATGGTCCTGCGCAGCCTCATGAAGGCCCGGTACGACACCGAGAACCTGGGCCACTTCGGGCTGGCCGCCAAGTACTACTGTCATTTCACCTCCCCCATCCGCCGCTACCCCGACCTTATGGTCCACCGCATCCTCACCGCCCTGCTGGACGGCTCCCTGGAACGGCGAAAGGGCAAGCTGGCCGCCGCCGCAGACCGGGCCGCCAAGCAATCCTCCGACCGGGAGGTCCACGCCATGACCGCCGAGCGGGACATTGAGAAGTGCTATATGGCGGAACTCATGACGGCCTATCTCGGGGAGACCTTCCAGGGCTCCGTCACCGGCGTCACCAAGTTCGGCCTCTTCGTGGGACTGGCCAACGGGGTGGAAGGGCTCCTCCCCGTCACCGCCCTGCCCGATGACCGCTATGAGTACGACGAGGTCCGCATGACCCTCACCGGGGCCCGGACCAAGTTCACCTACACCTTCGGCATGGACCTCACCGTCCTCTGCGCCGCCGCCGACCCCGGCTCCGGCCAGATCGACTTCACCCTGCCCGACGTGGTCCCCGCCCCCAGGCCCGTGAAGCCGGTCAAGCCCGCCAAGGAGGGAGAGCGCACCCGCAAGGGTCGGGGCGGGAAGGGCCGCAAACCCGGCTCCAAGCCCGGTTACCGCCCGCCCAAGCCGGGCAAGGGGAGGAAAAAGCGATGACGAAACGGAATTTATCCGCCTTATTATTGCTGGTCGTATTTGCTTTTGCCGCCGGCTGCCAGGCCGCCGTCCCGCCATCGGCGGCTCCGACCCCCACCCCGGTCCACACGCCCACCGCACCGCCCGCGCCCACTCCCACGCCCACCCCCGACCCGGTGGGGGAGGCCCTGGCCGCCATGACCACCGAGGAGAAAGTGGGCCAGCTCCTCATCGCTGGGTTCTACGAGACCCAGGCGGGGGAGGAGGCCCGGCGCTACATCCAGGACTGCCATGTGGGCGGGCTCATCCTCTATGGCCGGAACGTGGAGAGCGCCCGGCAGCTCACCGACCTCACCAACGGCCTGAAGGCCCTGGCCGGCGACATCCCCCTCTTCCTCTCCACCGACCAGGAGGGGGGCGTGGTGGAGCGGATGCCCCCGGAGGTCCGGAACCTGCCCAACGCCTATGATGTGGCCGATGCGGCGGTCTTCGGCGAGGTGCTGGGGGCGGAGTGCGCCGCCTTTGGGGTCAACATGGATTTTGCCCCATCCCTGGATATCTGGTCCAACCCGGACAACACTGTGATCGGAAAACGGGCCTTCGGCTCCGACGCTGAAACTGTGGAACGGCGGGGACTGGACGGTCTGAACGCCATGGAGGGGACCGGTACCATTCCAGTGGTCAAGCACTTTCCCGGCCACGGGGACACGGTGGTGGACTCCCATGTGGGTCTTCCCGTGGTGGACAAGACCCGGGAGGAGCTGTCGGCTAAGGAACTCATTCCCTTTCAGACCGCCATCGACGCCGGCGCCCCCGCCATCATGGTGGGCCATATCCTCCTCACGAAGCTCGACCCGGAACGGCCCGCCACCCTCTCCGCCGAGGTGGTCACCGGCCTGCTCCGGGAGGAGCTGGGCTTTGACGGGGTGGTGGTGACCGACGACCTCACCATGGGGGCCATCACCCAGCAGTACGGCCTGGGGGAGGCCGCCGTGCTGGCGGTGGAGGCGGGCTGTGACGTGCTGCTGGTCTGCCATGAGGCGGGCACCGTGGAGGAGGTCTATGCCGCCCTCTTGGACGCCGTGGACACCGGCCGCATCACGGAGGACCGGCTGGACCAGAGCGTCCGGCGCATCCTGTCCCTCAAGGGGGACTTCGGCCTCACCAGCGACCCGGTGGACCTCCCCGATCTGGACGCCCTCAACGACCAGGTGGCCGCCGTCACAGCTGGTTAGCAGATCGCATTTGCCCCGAGCATTCTGGAAGGAGGATGTCTATGTTCTCTCTGCTCTACACACTGTTTGGATGGACGGAACTCACCACTGCCTTTGACCTTTCGGATTATGACCGAATACTCCGGACCATGGACGGCGGTGGAATCCCCTATCGGACCCGAGCCCTCTTCGACGGGGATGCCCCTCGCTCCCGGAGTGCTCTGGGCTCCGTGGGCCATCAGCCGGAGCACCAGACCCAGTACCAGATTTTGGTCAAAAAGGGTGACCTGGACCGGGCTCGCTTCCTCCTGCGGACGACCCGTGCACAACGCTGATCTGACCTCTTGACAAGCACCTCCTACGGGTGTAGTATCTTGATAGAGATGCTACACTTGTAGGAGGTGTTTTGATGTCCAGACTCAGCGACAGCGAATGGCAGGTCCTCACCGCCCTGTGGGACAGGGAGGGGGCCAGCCTGGGGGAGGTGGTGGACGCCCTCCGCCCCGCCACCGGGTGGAGCCGGAACACGGTGCTCACCTACCTCACCCGGATGGAGAAAAAGGGGCTGGTGTCCATCGACAAGGGCTGCTATCCCCACGTCTACCGGGCCGCCCTGGACCGGGAGACCTGCCGGGCCCAGGAGCGGCAGAGCTTTCTTGACCGGGTGTACCGGGGCTCCGCCGGGGACCTGGTGGCCGCCTTTTTGAAGGAATCCCCCCTCTCCGCCGACGAGCGGGACCGGCTCAAGGCCCTACTGGACGATATGGAGGTGTGAGGGCGCACCAGCCCTGTACGTCTCCTGCATGACCATCCTGGGCGCCCTCCCATCATCCTGAGCGATCTCCTGTCATCCTGAGCGGTTCCCCCGTCATCCTGAGCGTAAGCGAAGGATCCGTTCCCTCTGTCCCCCGGCCATCAGCGTCATAGACGGGAAATGCGGATTCTTCGGCCTGCGGCCTCAGAATGACAGGAAAAGATGCGCAGTCCCAGGTGCGGCGGTCGCCGCGCCCCACAATCACAGTTCTCTATCTCTCCAAAGTGAGGTGACAGTATGACCGATCTCTGGTCCTTCCTGCTCCAGACCCTCACCGCCGCCGGAGCGGCGGCCTTCCTCCTGGTCCTCAAGTCCCTCTTTCGGGACAAGCTCTCCCCCCGGTGGCAGTTCGGCATCTGGGGCCTGCTGGCCCTGGTGCTGCTGTATCCCGCGGGCCGGGGCGGGCGATATGTCCTCTTCAACTGGCCATTGTGGCTGGAGACCCTGAAAACCGCCCTCACCAGGGACTACGACCTTATCCGGGTGACGGCCCCCATCCCTCTGCCCGCCCCGCTGAGCGGACCCCAGACGCCCCTGGACGTCCTCTACTTCCTCTATGTGGCCGGGGTGGTGGTGCTGCTGGCGTGGTATGCCCTCGCCTATCTCCGGCTGCGGCTGGCCCTCCGCCGGGGGAGCCCCGCCGACGACGCCCAGCTCCGCCGGGTGGCGGCACAGTATGAGCTTCCGGTTTGCCGGGTGGTGGAGGTGGAGGGACTGCCCACCGCCTTCGTCTGCGGGGTGTTCCGCCCGGTGCTGGCCCTTCCCGCCGGGCAGCCGGTGGACGACAAGGTGCTCCTCCACGAGCTTTTGCACCTCAAATACCATGACGCCGCCTGGGGCCTTCTCATCTGTCTGTTCCGGTGTCTCCACTGGTGCAATCCCCTTCTGTGGTACTGCGCCGACCGGGCGGGCAACGACGCCGAGGCCCTTTGCGACCAGCGGGTGCTGGAGCGGCTGGAGGGGGAGGACCGCCGGGACTATGGCCGCATCCTCCTCTCTATGGCCTCGGACAAATACGCCCGGGCGGTGGGTACCTCCTCCATGGCCAACGGCGGACGCAACGTCCGGGCGCGCATTGAGGCCATCGCCCGATTCAAGCGGTACCCGGCGGGGATGGCCCTAGCCTCGGTGTCCGTGGCCCTGGTCCTCCTTTTTCCCCTGACCCTGGGCTGGGGCCAGACCCTGGCCAAGGCCAACGGCCTGGGCCACTCCGGCGAGCTGGAGTTCCACACCGCCATGGCTTCGGCCCGGCTCACCCCCTGCACCACCGCCGCCGGGGCCTTCGACGCCTACGGCAAGGCGGTCATCCATGATAACGGCATCTACCGGGCCCTGTGCGCCCCCCTCTCGGAGCACCCCGCCCTGGCCGCCCAGATGGAGGGCTTCGCCCACGGTCCCGACCCCTGGGTCCACGAGCACTGGGAGAGCGGCCTGCCGGGCCGGGCCGACCATACCGTTGGCTATTTTCTCTACAACCTGACCCAGGCGGACGGCGGTTATGCCGCTGTGATGGTCTGGCCCCTCCAGATGGCCTATGTGGACGGCCCCGACGCCCCGCCGGTCTATTGGAGTGAGGAGGACAGGGCCTACGCCGCCTGGCAGTCCCTCTGGGCGGAGCGGCAGGGGGACCGCTGGGTGGTCCTTCCCCAGGGGGAGTTCCATCTCACGGAGACCGAGGGGGACGGCCTGGTCTGGGGTGACGATGCCCTCCCCAGTGCTGCCATCTACGCCGCCGATGTGGACGGTCTCCGCCTGGAGCTCACCTATCAGACCGTCCACAGCGTGTCCTATACCTTTGGAGAGAAGCCCAAGGTCAACGCCCGGTTTGACGCCGCCGGAGAGTCTTTCGATTTCACCGGTTCTGAGACCCATCCCGGAGCCGCAGACCTGGTGAACCGCTACGCCGCCGCTCCCGTCTACGCCGACGGCAGCGGTCCCGCCCTGGAATTCGGTTCCGGTCAGGGCAGCAGCAGTGACGGCACCTTCTGGGGCAATGTCCGGGACTACGGCGGCCTGCTCGCCAGCGGTGGCTCCGGCTTTGGAGACGACCCCAACGACCCGCCGGTGTGGCCCGACCACTACCGCATGGTCCTCACTTATGTGGATGGCCGGGAGGAGCAGATGGTGGAGCTCCGGCCCATGGAAGGAGGAAAACGCGCATGATCTCTGACCGGCAACGGCTCTACCGGGGGGTGTCCTGCGCCGCCTGGGCCTACTTCTTCCTCTACTTTGACCTCAGCTTCAACGGGATCAGCGTCCTCCCCAACTTCGTGTGCTACCTCCTGCTGTGGCAGGCCATCTCCTTTCTGGAGGGGGAGGAGCGGGACCTGGCCCTCCTGCGGCCCCTGTGCCTGCTGCTGGGCGTGTGGGTGGGAGCGGACTGGCTCTTCACCATCTTCGGTGAAGCCCTGGACGGACGGCTCCCGGTGGTGGACCTCCTGATCTCGGCGGCGGCCATCTACTTCCACTTCCAGCTCTTCACCGACTTTGCCCATCTGGCGGCGCGGTATCAGAGCGAGGGAATGGAGCTGGACCGGCGGCTGCTGCGGCTGCGGACGGTCCAGACCGTCCTGCTCACCGCCTCCTCCCTCCTGGGGGGCTGGCTGCCCAGCGGGATACAGCTTTTCTTCCCGGGAAACGCCCTGGCGGAGGAGGCGGTCAGCGTCCTGCTCGTGGCCCTGGCCCTGGCGGGGCTGGTGGTCTCCCTCCGGCTCATGTTCGGCCTCTTCGCATTGCGGAAGTGCTTTCTTCCATCGGAGGACAAGGCGTAAAAAAAGCGGAACAGACGCAAGTCTGTTCCGCTTCTTTCGTATCAGGATCATTTCCGCCGCTTGTCCTGGACGGCGTCGTTGATGAGCTTGTAGATCTGGATGACCACGGTGGGCAGGAAGGCCAGCAGGACCACCAGACCCAGCTGAGTCATGGTGAAGGGGCTCACCTCAAAGAGGGTGCGCAGGCCGGGGACAAAGAGGACGGCGGCCAGCAGCACCACGCCGGCGAAGAAGGCGCCGATGCTGGCCTTGTTGGTGGCAAAGCCGAGGCGGAAGATGGAGGAGAGACCCCGGCAGTTGAAGCCGTGGAAAAGCCGGGCCAGGGTGAGGGTGGAGAAGGCCATGGTCATGGCCAGGCCCGCGCCGCCGTCCCGCAGGCCGATGAAGTAGGCCGTCATGACCGCGGCGGCGATGATGGCGCCGTAGGCCAGGATCTTGCCCATGAGACCGCGGGTGAGGATGGGCTCCTTGGGGTCCCGGGGCTTCTGGTCCAGCAGGCCGCCGGTGGCCGGCTCCACGCCGATGGCGATGGCGGGAAGGGAGTCGGTGAGGAGGTTGATGAACAGAAGGTGGACCGGGGCGAAGGGGACGGACAGCCCAAGGATGGAGGTGAGGAGGACGCAGAGGATGCCGGCCATGTTGCCGGAGAGGAGGAAGTTGATGGAGTTTTTGATGTTGGTGTAGACGCCCCGTCCGTTGACCACCGCCTTGACGATGGTGGCGAAGTTGTCGTCGGCCAGGATCATGGAGGCGGCGTCCTTGCTGACCTCCGTACCGGTGATGCCCATGGCCACGCCGATGTCGGCGGCCTTGAGGGCGGGGGCGTCGTTGACGCCGTCGCCGGTCATGGAGACGATCTTGCCCTTGCGCTGCCAGGCGGAGACGATGCGGATCTTATGCTCGGGGGACACCCGGGCGTAGACGGAGATCTTTTCCAGCCGCTGGTCCAGGTCGGCGTCGGTCATGGCGTCCAGCTCCACGCCGGAGACGGCCTCGTCTCCCTCCCGGAAGATGCCCAGCTGCTTGGCGATGGCGGAGGCGGTGACCTTGTGGTCGCCGGTAATCATGATGGTGCGGATGCCGCCCCGCTTGGCGTCGGCCACGGCCTGGATGGCCTCGGTCCGGGGCGGGTCGATCATGGAGATGAGACCGATGAAGGTGAAGTCCTGCTCGTCGTCCAGGGTGAGGGTGTGGTTCTCCGGCAGCTCCCGGTAGGCGAAGGCCAGCACTCGCAGGCCCTCCATGGAAAGCTCCATGTTCACCCGGGAGATGCGCTCCTTCCACTCGGCGGTCATGGGCACTCTGCCCTCCCGGGTGAGGACGTAGGCGGACCGGGCGAGGAGGACGTCGATGGCCCCCTTGGTATAGAGGGTGGGGACGCCGTCGATGTCGTGGAGGGTGCTCATGAGCTTCCGGTCAGAGTCAAAGGCCAGCTCTCCCAGGCGGGGGTGCTGCTGGCGGTAAGAGATCTCGTCGATCTCCAGCCGGTCGCCCAGCATGACCAGGGCCACCTCGGTGGGGTCGCCGATGCTGGTGCCGGTGGCCGGATCGGTGGTGGCGTCGCTGGCCAGAAGGGCCGCCTTGAGGAGGAGGCGCTGGACGTCGTTGACCAGGTCCAGGTCATTGCCCTCCAGCAGGGAGCCGTCGGCATAGAGCTTCTGGGGGGTCATTTTGTTCTGGGTCAGGGTGCCCGTCTTGTCCGAGCAGATAACAGACACGGCGCCCAGGCTCTCCACCGCCTTCAGGTCCTTGATGATGGCGTTTTCCTTGGCCATCTTCTGGGTGCCCAGGGCCAGCACGATGGTAACGATGGAGGAGAGGGCCTCGGGGATGGCGGCCACGGCCAGGGCCACGGCGAACATCAGGGAGTCCAGAATGGGCATCTCCCGGTAGAGGGACAGGCCGAAGACCAGGGCGCAGATGGCCATGATGACGATGGCCAGCTTCTTGCTGAAATCGTCCAGGGACTGCTGGAGGGGGGTCTTGCGCTGCTGGGTCTGATTCATGAGGGCGGCCACCTTGCCCAGCTCGGTGTCCATGCCGGTGCCGGTGACCACCACCTGAGCCCGGCCATAGGTCACCAGGGAGCCGGAGAAGACCATGTTCTTCCGGTCACCCAGGGCCACCTCGTCGCCGGGGATGACGTCGGCGGTCTTCTCCACGCCCTCGCTCTCGCCGGTGAGGGAGCTCTCATTGACCTTGAGGGAGAAGTTTTCCAGGATGCGGCCATCGGCCACCACCATGTCGCCGGCCTCCAGCTCCACGATGTCGCCGGGGACGATCTGGGCGGAGGGGATGACGGTGCGCTTGCCGTCCCGCAGGACCTTGGCCGTGGGGGACGACATGGCCTTCAGGCTCTCCAGGGATTTCTCCGCCTTGAAGTGCTGGACGGTACCCAGGATGGCGTTGAGGATGAGAACGGCGAAGATGACGATGGTGCTCTCCAGATTGCCGGAGACGGCGGAGATGACGGCGGCCGCCAGCAGAATGACCACCAACAGATCCTTGAATTGCTCCAGGAAGACCTGGAGGCCGGACTTCTTTTTACCCTCGGCCAGGGCGTTCTTGCCGAACCGCTCCAGCCGCTCCGCCGCCTGGGCCGAAGTAAGGCCCGTCTGAGCGGACTCCACCGCTGTCAGGGTCTCCTCCGGGGTGCGGTTGAAAAAGGCTTTTTCCATGCTGCACACTCCTTTTTTTAAGATAATCTTTCCCCGGGGGCAGCCGCAGATCCCTCCGCCGGAACAATAAAAAAAGACTTTTGAGTATATCCTCCGCCCATGGCAAAGCACATACTCAAAAGTCTTGTCACCGTCACCGGCGTCCTCCCCCAGGTCAAAGACCGTGATGTTGAAGGAGGAACTTGCGACTACTCCCTTTTGAACAATTCTAAATTATACTGTGCAAGCCCGCATTTGTCAAGTCTGTCTGGCGGGGTTTGGGAAATTTTTTCCCGTCGCCCTGCCGGGGCGCGTTCTTGCAAATGGGACCTCCTTGGGGTAAAATGGTACCAACGCGAATAGGAGGTCATGGATATGCGCGATGGTTTTGTCAAAGTCGCCGCCGGCACCCCGTCCATCCGGGTGGCCGACTGCCGCTATAACGCCGAACAGATCTTCACCCTTATGCGGGAGGCCCACCGGCAGGGGGTGCGGGTCCTCTGCCTGCCGGAGCTGTGCCTGACCGGCTACACCTGTGGGGACCTCTTTCTCCAGCCCACCCTGCTCCGTGGAGCGGAGGAGGGCCTTCAGACCATTCTGGAGGCCACCAAGAACCTGGACATGGTCACCGCCATTGGCCTGCCGGTATGGAACAAATGGAACAACAAATTGTATAATTGCGCGGCAGTGATACAAAACGGAGAAATCTTGGGGCTGACCCCCAAGACCCATCTGCCCAACTATGGGGAATTTTACGAACAGCGATGGTTTGCCTCGGGCGCCGGGGTGGACACCATGGTTTCCCTGTGCGGTCAGGAGGTATCCCTGTCGGATACGGAGCTGTATGCCTGCAACGATATGCCCAACCTGGTGCTCGGGGTGGAGATCTGCGAGGACCTGTGGGCGCCGGAGCCCCCCTCCATCCGGGCGGCCCGGGCGGGCGCCACACTCATCCTCAACCTCTCCGCCTCCAATGAGACGGTGGGCAAGGCCGCCTACCGCCGTTCTCTGGTGTGCGGTCAGTCAGGGCGGTTGCTGTGCGGCTACGTCTACGCCGACGCCGGAGAGGGCGAATCCTCCACCGACCTGGTCTTCGCCGGCCACAACATGATCGCCGAAAACGGCGTCCTCCTGGCTGAGCGGCGCTTCGCCGCCGGCCTGACCGTCAGTGAGATCGACATAAACCGGCTGACCTATGAGCGGCAGCGGATGAACACCTACCGGGGCGACCCCAATCAGGAGTGCTACCGCATTTCCTTCGACCTGGACCTCGGTGATACCCACCTGACCCGGCCCGTCTCCCCCACCCCCTTCGTCCCCGCCGACAAGGCAGACCGGGCCGAGCGGTGCAACGAGATTTTGTATGTGGCGGCTCTGGGTCTCAAGAAGCGGCTGGAGCACACCCAGGCCAAGACGGCGGTGGTGGGCCTCTCCGGCGGCCTGGACTCCACCCTGGCCGTCCTCATCACGGCAGTGGCGATGCAGATGCTGGGCCGCCCCGCCACCGACATCATCGCCGTCACCATGCCCTGCTTCGGCACCACCGACCGGACCAAGTCCAATGCGGTGCTGCTCTCTGAGCGGCTGGGCTGCACCCTCAAGACCATCGACATCGGCGAGGCGGTGAAGCAGCACTTCCGGGACATCGGCCAGTCCATGGCCGACCACGACGTGACCTTTGAAAATGGTCAGGCCCGGGAGCGGACCCAGGTCCTCATGGACATCGCCAACCAGACGGGCGGCCTGGTCATCGGCACCGGCGACCTCTCCGAGCTGGCCCTGGGCTGGTGTACCTACAACGGCGACCACATGAGCAACTACGCCGTCAACGCCGGCATCCCCAAGACCCTGGTGCGCCATCTGGTGGGCTATGTGGCCGGGGACAAGGCGGAGGAGGACCGGCAGCTCTCCGACGTTCTCTCCGACATCCTGGATACCCCCGTCTCCCCGGAGCTCCTCCCCGCCATTGAGGGGAAGATCGCCCAGAAGACCGAGGCCCTGGTGGGCCCCTATGAGCTCCACGACTTCTTCCTCTATTACGCCGTCCGCTGGGCCTTCCCGCCCAGGAAGATCCTCCGGCTGGCCGAGCACGCCTTTGGCCGCAGCTATGACCGGGCCACCATCCTCAAATGGGAGCGGACCTTCTACCGCCGCTTCTTCTCCCAGCAGTTCAAGCGTTCCTGCCTGACCGATGGGCCCAAGGTGGGCTCTGTGGCCCTCAGCCCCCGGGGGGACTGGAAGATGCCGTCCGACGCGGTGGCCGCCCTCTGGCTGGAGGAGCTGGAGGGGTTGGAATAAAGTTTTTTCACGCCAAAGAGGCGGAGCCACACGGCTCCGCCTCTTTTCCATGGGTTCAACGGGTCCGCAGTCCGTTTCCACGGACCACGGTCCGGGCGCCGAAGTAGGTGGCCAGGAAGTAGGCCCCGTAGATGACAAAGAGAAGGGCGGCGGTGACCAGGGAGCTCTGGACCGAGTCCACCTGGCCCACCACGGAGATAACGGCGTTGGCCGCCGTCATGCCCACCACGGAGTGGACCGCCGCCAGGGCCAGGGGAAGGAAGAAGGAGAGGAAGACCTGGGTGAAGACGGCCCGGTCCCGCATCCCCTCCGGCGCGCCCAGCCGGGCCAGAACGGCATAGCGTTTCTGGTCATCGGCTGCCTGGGAGAGCTGCTGGAGGGCCAGCACCGCCGCGGCGGTGACCAGGAAGACCAGCCCCAGGTAGAGCCCCATGAAGAGGACCAGGATCTTGGTGCCCATATTTTCCAGGTAGATCTGGAGCCGGGTGTCCAGACGGTAGGAGCCGGTCTGGGCGAAGCCCTGGGACTGCACTGCGGCGGTGAGGGCGGTCTCGGCGGTCTGGGGGTCCCCGGCGAAGTTGCCCACGAAGATCTGCCGCCGGACGGAGAGGGTGGCCGCCGTGGCGTCGTCCACCACAAGATAGGCCCCCACGCCGGAGAAGCCGGTGACCAGGGTGGCGGTCCCGAGCTGGGGCAGACTCTCTTCGGAAAGTCCGGCCCGCCCCTGGAGGGCCATAAGGGCGTTGTAGTCGGTGAGGGAGATCACCACGTCCGACGAGCCCTGACCGGGGACGGTGATGCCGGCGTCGTTGTAGTAGAGGTCGCAGGACCGGGTGGCCGTCAGCTCGGTCTCGGCGTCAAAGCCATTTTCCGTGAGGAGGGCGGGGATATCGGTGGGGGAGACGTCCCCGCTGTAATTCTGGATGGTGAAATCGTAGGGGGCGGAGGCGTCGGTGGTGGCGCCGATGGTGTGGTTGAGTCCCACGCAGCAGGCGGTGACGCCGATGGCCAGGAGGAGCAGGAGACAGATCACCGTCATGGAGACATAGGTGGTGTGGATACGGCTGTTGAACTGCCGGAGCACGAACATGTTGAGCCCCTTGTAGTAGAGCCCCTTCCGGACCTTCACCAGCCGCAGCAGGAAGCCGGAGAGGGAGCGGAAAAAGAGCAGGGTGCCCAGGGTGCCGAGGGCCAGCATGAGGAAAAAGAGGGGGTCGATGTAGAGCAGCCCCCGGACGAGCAGCATGGTATAGGCGATGAGCAGCAGGGCTACCCCCAGGAGAAAGGTGAGCACGCTCTGCCACAGGGGAGGCTCCCGCAGTTCCTCGTTTTTCCGCCCGCCCTGGATGAGGTCAATGAGCCTGGCCCGGGAGACGGAGAGACCGGTGAAGAGCACGACCACCAGGAAGATGACGCCGAAGTAGAGGACGGTCTTGACGATGGTCTTCCCTGACAGGATGAGCCCGAAGGATTCCCCGGCGGGGTAGAAGGCAAACATGGACATGGTGAGAAGGCCCAGGCCGTGGGAGAGGAGGACGCCCAGCAGCAGGCCGGCCCCCAGGGACAGAAGGCCGATGACCAGGGTCTCCAGCACCAGCAGCAATGAGACCTTGACCGTGGGCAGACCCAGGAGGAAATAGGTGGCCAGCTCCCGTTTCCGCCGCTTCATAAGGAAGGTGTTGGCGTAGAGGACCAGACAGGCCAGCACCACCGACACAAAGACGGAGAACACGTCCATGAGAATGAGGATGGTGTCCACGATGTAGTGGGCCGACTGGGCGAGCATCTGCATGCACCACTGGCTCTCCAGAGAGTTGAAAATGTAGAAGATGCACACGCCGAAGGTGAGGGTGAGGAAGTAGACGGCATAGTCCTTCAGGCTCCGGGTGACGTTGCGCAGGGCCAGCTTACAGAACATCGGCGCTGTCACCTCCGAGCATGCTCACCACGCCCAGGATCTGGGCGAAAAAGGCTTTGCGGTCCAGCTCTCCCCGGCGCAGCTCCCGGTAGAGGACGCCGTCCTTGATGAAGAGGATGCGCCGGCACCAGGAGGCGGTAAAGGCGTCGTGGGTGACCATGAGAATGGTGGTCCCCTCCTCCCGGTTGAGGGCGGAGAGCTGCCGCAGCAGCTGCCCTGCCGCCTTGGAGTCCAGTGCGCCGGTGGGCTCGTCGGCCAGCACCAGGGCGGGCCGGGTGAGGATGGCCCGGGCGGCGGCCACCCGCTGCTGCTCGCCGCCGGACATCTGGTAGGGGTACTTGTCCAGCACGCCTTCCAGGCCCAGCAGCCCGGCGGTCTCCCGAACCCGGCCCTCGATGACCCTGGGGGAAACGCCCAGGATGGTGAGGGACAGGGCCATGTTCTCAAAGCCGGTGAGGGTGTCCAGCAGGTTGCAGTCCTGGAAGATGAAGCCCAGCCGCTCCCGCCGGAACCGGGAGAGGGCCTTTCCCCTCAGAGCGGTGAGGTCGGTGCCCTCCACGGTGATGGAGCCGCCGGTGGGCCGGTCGATGGTGGAGATGCAGTTCAAAAGGGTGGTCTTGCCGGAGCCGGAGGCCCCCATGATGCCGGTGAACTCCCCCTCCTCCACCGTAAAGCTCAGGTCGCTGAGGGCCTGGGTGCGGCTGCCTTTGCCGCCGTAGACCTTTTGCAGGTGGGATACAGTCAATATGGGTTCCATAAGAAAGAAGACCTCCTTCGTGATGCTGTTATGCTATCACGAAGGAGGTAAGGGTCTCTTGAGAAGGAGTGAAGAAAAGATAAAGTTTTCCCGTCGCCCTCAGGTGGGCCGATGGAAGCGGATGGAGAGGGTGACGGGCCCCAGGGGAAGCTCCAGCCGGTGGTGCAGGGAAGCGTGGGACCTGTCGCAGAGGCCGTCCCGCAGGAGGACGTCCATGCGGAAAACGGAGAGGAGGACCCCCATCAAAAGGCTGTTCAGCAGCAGATAGGCCACGCCGAAGGAGAGAAAGGGGAGGGAGAGGGGGACCCAGGGGAAATAACCCAGGTTGAAGAGCAGATAAAATACGCCTTGAAGGAGCAGAGGGAGGAGGGCGGAAAGGGCCAGGAGCTTTCCCGTCCGGCTCCGGAGCCGCGCCACCCGCCGCAGCAGCAAAAGGGCGGCCAGGGCCAGGAGGACGGCGGTAAGAAGGAAGACCCACCGGCCCGCCTGCCGGGCCAGAAAGGCCAGCATCAGGTCGGTACTGCCCAGGACGTTGCCGAAAAGGTCTGGGTCTGGGCCCTGGCGCAGGTGGAGAAAGAGGTATCCGGCGCCGTTGGGCTCCAGCTCCGGGTGGAGGAAGACGGTCAGCCGCCGGAGCAGGCTGCTGTGCTGTCTGACCAGGAGGAGTAGAATACCAAAATAGAGAAGGGTGGGGGTCAGGCTCAAAAGCAGATGCTTCCACCGCTTTCCGGCAAACCAGCCCAGCCCCGCCGCCGCCAGGAGCACCAGGGTCATGACGGCGCCGGAGAGCAGATAGGCGGCGGAGGAGGGGACCAGCAGGGCGGGAAGGGGAAGGACCCAGGCGGCCAGGGCGCAGAGGAGGACGGTGGCGGTCCCCTTGCCCCGGAGCCGGCACAGCAGGGCGGCATAGAGGACGGGCAGGAGGAGGGCCACATACAGGGCCGTGGGACGCCAGGTCCCATTGGTGCCCAGAACGGCCCATACAACGGCGGCTATGGTCAGCACGACTGCCCACCAGCGCCGGAGGAGGAGGGTACAGTCGGAGAACCACATCCCGCACAAAAGGGCAAGGGCGATGGGTACCCACACGGCCTGACGGGCATAGAGGTCCATCATCCCCTGCCCGCTGGCCTGATAGGTCATGAACTGAAGGAGAAGACCGGCCAAAGCCAGAAGGAGGGCGGCCAGGGCCAGCCACCAACAGTTTTTGGGACGGTGGAGCCGGTCCAGGTCCTTGCCTACGGTTTCCGGGTCCCCCATCTCGGCCACCGCACGGTCCAGGGCGTCACGCTCCTCCAGGCCCTGGGCCTGGTAGTCGGCTGCCTGGTCGGCGATGTGGTCGGAGAGCTCCCGCAGCAGAGGACCGCGGGCCCGCCGCCAGCGGATCTGGTCCCCTACGGCGGCGAGGTAATCCCCCAGGATCTCACGCGCCACAGAATACGCCCCCTTCCAGCACGCCCCGGACCCCGTCGGCATAGGTTCGCCACTGCTCCGCCTGCTCGGCCAGGGCGGCACGGCCCGCCGAGGTGATGGCGTAGTACCGCCGCACCCGGCCCCCCGCCTCCCCGTCCCGGGCGGTGACATAGCCCTGGGCCTCCAGACCGTGGAGGAGGGGGTAGAGGGTCCCCGCCTTTAAGTCGAAGACGTGATTGGATCGCTCCCGCAGAGCGGAGATCATCTGGTAGCCGTACATCTCTTCCTGGGAGAGAAGGGAGAGCAACAGCATCCCGGTCCCTCCGGGGAGATTCCTTTCCCGCGCCATGGCAAGACCTCCTAATAGATAGATATTCTATCTATTATTATATCGGATATCTACCTATTGTCAAGGGGAGAAAGGGACCGACGGAAAACGCAAGTGTTGGCGAAGGATGGGGGATTTTGCATTGTCATTTGGGGCGAGGCCGTCTATAATGGGTATTGAAAGGACGACCCTCCTGGAGAGGGGAGAAAAGGAAGGACGGTGGAACAAGCCCCATGGACATCATGATTATCGGCATCGCCGGCGGCACCGGCTCCGGCAAGACCACCCTGACGGAAAAGCTCAAGGAGGAGTTCCGGGAGGATGTGAGCGTCCTCTACCACGACAACTATTACCGCTCCCACAGCGCCATGCCTTACGAGGAGCGGACCAAGCTCAACTACGACCACCCGGACGCCTTCGAGACCGATCTGCTCATCCGGGACATCCAGGCCCTCCGCCGGGGGGAGACGGTGCGCTGCCCCGTTTATGACTACACCATCCATGACCGCTCCGGGGAGACGGTGGAGGTCCGGCCCACCAAGGTCATTCTCGTGGAGGGCATCCTTATCTTTGAAAATCAGACCCTCCGGGACCTCATGGACATCAAGATCTTCGTGGACACCGACGCCGACGTGCGCATCCTCCGGCGGATCATGCGGGATGTGAAGAAGCGGGGCCGCAGCCTGGACTCGGTGGTGAAGCAATACCTCACCACGGTCAAGCCCATGCACGAGCAGTTCGTGGAGCCCTCCAAGCGGTATGCCGATATCGTGGTGCTGGAGGGCGGGCACAATCTGGTGGCTCTGGACATGATTATCCAGCGCATCCGGAGCCATGTGTCGGGAGGATGACCAGACAAAAAGCGCCTCTGCCAGTGGGCAGAGGCGCTTTTTGTCATAGGGTGAACTGGCTCCCGGCGCCGATCCAGTGGATGCGGCCGGGCAGCTTCTGCTGCAAACGCTGGAAAGAGGCGGAGCCGGTGCAGTGGCAGGTGTAGTACTGGGTGGGCCAGGCGGCCAGGGCGTCGCCGATGGCGTCCAGCGTATCGCCGGAGGCATTTCCGCCGTCCCTGGGGTTGGACAGGTGGAAGCCGCCCACCACCGCGTCCATGGGCCGGCCAGAGAGCTCCATGGCCCGGTCCAGGATGTTGAGGATGCCCCGGTGGGAGCAGCCGGTGAGCAGGACCCGGCGGTCCCCCTCCGCCAGGAGGAGGTTCTGCTCGTGGAGGAAGGGGTCGGTCTGGGGCTGGCCTCCTTCGCCGGAGAGATAGCCGGAGGTGTCGGGACACAGGCGGCAGCCGGACAGGGAAGAGAAGAGCCAGAGCCCGTCGTCCAGCTTCCGGTCCCCCGATACCGGGACCAGGCGGGGTTCCCCGGCCAGAGACGTCGGAAGGCCGATGTCCTCCAGGGCCCCGCTGGCCCTGCGGGTGAAGTGGGGGGTCAGAGCCCCTGCCTGCACATAGACCGGGGCCGTTTTGTTGACGGCCAGAAAGGCGGGCAGCCCGCCGCCGTGGTCCACATGGCCGTGGGACAGGACGGCCAGGTCCACCGCGGCCAGGTCCAGGCCCAGGGCGGCGGCGTTTTCCAGGAAGAGGCCGCTGGTACCGGCGTCAAAGAGAATGGAATGGTCCCGGCAGGCGATGTGCAGGCTCAGCCCGTGCTCGCAGGCGAAGGCCGGGCCGGAGGTGGTGTCATCCATCAGTACGGAAAGCAGCATCGTACGTCACTCCTTTGCCCCAATGGTATGCCCCCGGAGGAAAAAAGTCAATCCCGCCCCAAAAAGATGGGAACTTTTTTCCTCCTCCGCCGTCAAAGGAACAGACCCCGCCACCCGGCGACC
The DNA here is from genome assembly GCF_026169115.1 of Intestinimonas sp. GTDB lineage: Bacteria > Bacillota > Clostridia > Oscillospirales > Oscillospiraceae > Intestinimonas. Next base: position 24,332 of record NZ_JAPFEA010000007.1, read on the forward strand.
CCAAAAAAGGGGGGCCGACCTATACAAAGGGGGCGGAGCCGGGTATAATATCCGGGAGATATTCTGTGAAACTGAGGTGTGTGTGTTTGGTCTTCTCCAGCCTGCTCTTTTTGTTCACCTACCTGCCGGTGGTGCTCCTGATCTACTACCTGTCGCCATTGAAGTGGCGCAACGGCGTGCTTCTGCTCTTCAACCTCATCTTCTACGGCTGGGGCGAGCCGGTCTATATCGTCATCATGTTCGCCTCCATCGCCATCGACTACACCCACGGTATGCTGGTGGAAAAGTGCAAGCAGAAAGGGAATGACCGGGGCGCCCGAATGGCAGTGGCCTCCTCGGTGATCTTCAATCTGGCCCTGCTCTTCTTCTTCAAATACTGGGACTTCCTGGCCGGCAGCCTGGCCTCCCTGGGCCTGGACTTCATGCCCATCCTGGGCGTGAGCCTCCCCATCGGCATCTCCTTCTATACCTTCCAGACCATGAGCTATACCATCGACGTCTACCGGGGGGACGCCGGGGTCCAGCGGAACATCGTCAGCTTCGGCACCTTCGTCACCCTCTTCCCCCAGCTCATCGCCGGCCCAATCATCAAATACAAGGACCTGAGCGATCAGCTGGACCACCGGGATCACACGGCCGAGCGCTTTGCCAGCGGCGTGGAGATCTTTGTGGTGGGTATGGGGAAGAAGGTCCTCCTGGCCAACAACCTGGGCCAGCTCTGGGATGCCTACAAGGCCCTCCCCACAGCCGAGCTCACCGTCCTGGGGGCCTGGCTGGGGGTGCTGGCCTTCTCCCTCCAGCTCTACTTTGACTTCTCCGGATACTCCGATATGGCCATCGGTCTGGGGCGGATGCTGGGCTTTGAGTTTTTGAAAAACTTCGATTACCCCTATATCTCCCGCTCCATCACCGAGTTCTGGCGGCGCTGGCACATCTCTCTGGGCTCCTGGTTCCGGGAGTACGTCTATATCCCCATGGGGGGCAACCGGGTCTCCCGGGGGCGGCTGTGTCTCAATCTGCTGGTGGTGTGGGGGCTTACCGGCATCTGGCACGGGGCCAGCTGGAACTTCCTTCTGTGGGGCCTCTACTTTGGGGTCCTCCTCATGCTGGAAAAGCTGTGGCTCAAGAAGTGGATCGACCACTGGCCCAGGGTGTTCCAGCATGTCTACACCCTCTTCTTGGTGCTGGTGAGCTGGGCCATCTTCGCCGTGGAGGACTTTGGCCGGCTGGGGGCTTACCTCGCCGCCATGTTTGGCTTTGCGGGCGGCGGCTTTGCAGACGGCTCCTTCGGCTATTATCTGGGGGCCTACGGTCCCTCTCTCCTGGTCGCCTGTGTGGCCGCCACCCCCCTGATGGCGTCGTTGTGGCGGCGGCTCCCCAAGCGGGGCAAGCAGGTCCTCCTGCCGGTGCTCCTCCTGGCCGGACTCCTCCTCTGCACTGCCTATCTGGTGGATGCCACCTACAATCCCTTCCTCTACTTCCGCTTCTAAAGGAGGCCCGGATATGTCAAAACGGTATGCTTTTTTCATCACTGCCCTGTTCTGCGGCTTCCTGGCCGTCTTCTTCGCCGCTAACCTCATCAGCCCTGACCGGGACTTTTCCGAGGACGAGAACCGCTATCTGGCCCAAATGCCCAGTCTGGATGCCGACGATTTTACCCTGAAGCTCCCCCTGGATGAGAGCGGCGATTTCTTCACGGGAGCCTTCATGTCCGACTTTGAGACCTACCTCACCGACCAGTTCGTCCTCCGGGACCGGTGGATCGCCGCCAAGGCCATGGCCGAGCGGCTCTCCGGCAAGGGGGAGAACAACGGGATCTACCTCTGTGACAAGGAGACTCTCATCCCCCGGTTTGACCGGCCCGACCCGGACAAAGTGGCAAATAACTTGGATTATGTGAACAAACTGGTGGAAAATGTGGATATTCCGGTCTATTTCTCCCTCATACCAGGCAAGGTGTCGGTGTGGGCGGACCGGCTCCCCGACGGCGCGCCCAACGCCAGCGAGGGGGACATCCTGGCCCAGGCCCAGTCCTCCACCCAGGCCCACTGGGTGGACATGGCCGCCGCCCTGGAGGCGCACCGGGAGGAGGAGATCTACTACCGGTTGGACCACCACTGGACCAGCCTGGGGGCCTACTACGGCTACGCCGCCCTCATGGAGGCCATGGGGCTGGAGGCCGTCCCCCTGAGCGAGTATGAGAAGACCACCGTCTCCACCGACTTCAAGGGAACCACCTACTCCAGCTCCGGCGTCCGGTGGATGGCGCCCGATTCCATCGACATCTATGTGCCCGAGGAGGGGATCACCGTCACCGCCTGGAACGGCATCCAGCCGGAGGAGGGGACCCTCTACGACTGGAGCAAGCTGGAGGTCAAGGACAAGTATTCCTTTTTCCTGGGGGGCAACAAGCCCCTGGCAGTGGTGAAGGGCCCCCGGGCCGATGGGCCGAAGGTGCTGGTCATCCGGGACTCCTACTCCGACAGTCTGGCCCCCTTCCTGACGGCGGACTGCTCCGAGGTCCACCTCTTCGATCCCCGGTACAACAAGACTCCGGTGAGCCAGTATGTGGCGGAGAACGACATCGACCAGGTGCTGGTCCTTTACAGCGTGGCCAACTTCGTCACCGACAGCAACCTGTTCGTCCTGGGCAAGTGACCGCCGGGACGAGACAATAAAATGCGGCCCCGGGAATTGGATTCCCGGGGCCGCATTTTTTATTGCTCGCGGAGAAGGCCCAACCGCTCCAGAACAACGGCGGCCTGCTCCCGGGTCAGGGGCGCCTGGGGCTTGGTGCCGTCAAAAAGTCCGGCGGCCACCGCGGCCCGCCAGGCGTCCCCGGCCCAGCCGCTGACCTCCCGGCCCTCCAGACCGGCGGCCCGGCGGGCCAGCGCGGCCTCCAGCATGGCGTCAAAGGTACTCTGCTCCATGGTATCCTCCTTTTCTCCCTCCAGCAGCCGGGCCACGTCGGCCCGGAAGGTGTCCATACTCTTGCCATGCCTGGGGAACCAGTGCATCACGTCGGCATGGCTGCTGGCGATGTCCAGCCGGCTGCCCTCCTGGTGGTCCACGATGTCGGTGGCGGGATCAAGGGAAAACTGCCGGCACAGCTCCGCGGCCAGCTCCACCGCGTTTTGGTAGACGGCGGCGAAGTAGGCAGCGTTGGCCTCCGCATCGTAGCCGATCATGGTACCGCCCTGATAGGTGTGGCCTTTGGGCTCCAGGATCTCAAAGGCGATGTGGGTGTTGTTGGCGGATACCCCGCCGTTTCTGGGGGTGCCGGCGTGCCAGGCCCGGTGGGTCCAGGGCAGGGTCTGGATCACGCCCCCCTGATGGACCAGGGCGTGGACGCAGGCGTCTGCCTGAGGGCTGTCCCAGAGCCGGAGGAAGACCTCCGGGTCGGGCTGGGCCACCCCGGTGGCGTGGACCATGATCCCCTTGGGGACGATGGTCCGGCCCGCCTGGTAGCAGGCGCTCCGGGTGAGAAAGTGCTGTGTGTGCTCCATAGAAAACCTCCCTGCGCGCAGTCTGCACGGATCTGAGGTGGGCGGTCCGCCGTCGGTGCGGACGGGGCCTCCCCCTCATCTCTATGCGCGCCGGGTCCTTTTGTTGCACGTTTTGGGGCGTTTGCTTGCAATTATATCCCGCCTGTGATATAATTTTTTGCCATCATCGGTACCAATTATGACGCTTTATGATGCCGGAGGGACGGACCGACCTGCCGTCATAGAGCTTTTGGAGGGAATCCCTTTGTCAAACTATGAGCGCGAGATCGCCCGGCGCCGCACCTTCGCCATCATTTCACACCCTGACGCCGGTAAGACGACCCTGACGGAAAAGTTCCTGCTCTACGGCGGAGCCATCGCCCAGGCCGGCGTGGTCAAGGGCAAGAAAAACAGCCGTTCCGCCACCTCCGACTGGATGGAGATCGAGAAGCAGCGCGGCATCTCGGTCACCTCCTCCGTCATGCAGTTCCAGTATGACGGCTACTGCATCAACATCCTGGATACCCCCGGTCACCAGGACTTCTCCGAGGACACCTACCGCACCCTGATGGCGGCGGACAGCGCCGTCATGGTCATCGACGCGGCCAAGGGCGTGGAGGCCCAGACCAGGAAGCTCTTCAAGGTCTGCGCCATGCGGGACATCCCCATCTTCACCTTCATCAACAAGATGGACCGGGAGGCCCGGGACTCCTTCGAGCTTCTGGAGGAGCTGGAGAAGGAACTGGGCATCGAGACCTACCCGGTGAACTGGCCCATCGGCTGCGGCAAGGAGTTCAAGGGCGTCTATGACCGGGGCAGCAAGAAGATCATCCATTTCACCTCCAACGGCGGCGCCAAGGCGGCCACTGCCACCGAGGTGGAGCTGGGCGACCCCAACCTGGACGGTCTCATCGGCGCCACCCTTCACCAGCAGCTCACCGACGAGATCGAGCTGCTGGACGGCGCCGCCGCCGAGTTTGACCTGGACCGGGTCCGTCACGGCAAGCTCTCGCCGGTGTTCTTCGGTTCCGCCCTCACCAACTTCGGCGTGGAGCCCTTCCTGGAGCACTTCCTCCGCATGACCACCGCTCCCCTGGCCCGGAAGGCGGGGGACGAGATCGTGGATTCCATGGACGACGACTTCTCCGGCTTTGTCTTCAAGATCCAGGCCAACATGAACAAGGCCCACCGGGACCGGATCGCCTTCTTGCGGGTGGTCTCCGGGCGGTTTGACGCCGACAAGGAGGTCTACCACGTTCAGGGCGGCAAAAAGATCAAGCTCTCCCGGCCTCAGCAGCTCATGGCCGCCGAGCGGGAGATCATTGAGGAAGCCTACGCCGGCGACATCATCGGCGTGTTCGACCCGGGTATCTTCTCCATCGGCGACACCCTGTGTACGCCGGGTAAAAAGTTCAAGTTCGACCCCATCCCCACCTTTGCCCCCGAGCACTTCAAGCGGGTGCGCAGTCTGGATACCATGAAGCGCAAGCAGTTCCTCAAGGGCATGGAGCAGATCGCCCAGGAGGGCGCCATCCAGATCTTCAAGACCCCCTATACCGGTATGGAGGAGGTCATTGTGGGCGTGGTGGGCACCCTTCAGTTCGATGTGCTGGAATACCGGCTCAAGAACGAGTACAACGTGGACCTCTATATGGAGGGCCTGCCCTACGAGTACCTGCGGTGGATTGTCAGCGACACCGGGGAGCCGGTGAAGGAGGACGACCTGATCCTGGGCACCGACGTAAAGCTGGTGGAGGATTACAAGGGCAACCAGCTCCTCCTTTTTGCCTCCCAGTGGTCCATCAACTGGGTCCAGGAGAAGAACAAAAACCTGACCATGAGCGAGTTTGGCGGGGCAGGATAACAAGACAGGAACGGCGCGGACCCATTTCGGGCCCGCGCCGTTTTTTGCCCTTTGGAACCGTCCCAAAATGGAAATGCTACCAAAATGCTACCAAAAAACGGCCTCAAACCCTTGGGGCGCAAGGGGTTGAGAAATGGGGAAAAAAGCGATGCTACCAAGATGCTACCAAGGGCACTTTTTGTGCTGAAACGTGGGGCATTTTCCGCAGAATGTGGAGAATACCCCACGTTTTTTAATTTGTAAGGGGCGTTATACGCCAATAGACGGGCAAAAAGTTCCGGAAAGTTGGTGTTTCTCCCCGAAAACCCCAAATTTTAGAAGGAGGAATTCCAAAATGAGAAACCTCAAGCGGGCTCTCAGCCTGGCTCTGGCCTCTGTCATGGTCCTGTCCATGATGGTCATCGGCGCCGGCGCTGTGAGCATCGACGACTTCTCCGACAAGGACAAGATCGTCAACACTGAGGCCGTGACCACCATGGTCTCTCTGGGCGTCATCAACGGAAAGGAAGATGGCTCCTATGATCCCACCGGGATCGTCACCCGTGCCGAGATGGCGAAGCTGATCGCCGTCACCCTGAACGGCGGCAAGGATCCCACCCTGGGCTCCATCACCGCCAACTTCACCGACACCAAGGGTCACTGGGCTGAGTCCTACATCGCCTACGTGGCCAGCCTGGGCATCATTGATGGCCGCGGCGACGGCACCTTCGGTCCCAACGACCAGGTCACCGGCGCTCAGGCTGCCAAGATGATCCTCACCATGCTGGGCTACCGCAGCGACATCGAGGGCTTCACCGGTCCCCTCTGGGCCATCAAGGTCCAGACCAAGGGCAACGACATCGACCTCTTTGCCGACATGCTGATTAACCCCGACGAGGGGCTGACCCGTGACGACACCGCCCAGATGCTCTACAACGGCGTCCAGTCCTGGATGGTCGAGTACCGCAACCTGGAGGGCAGCTACGACGGTATCGTCTATCCCCAGCCCCTGAACAAGACCAAGGAGGACTCCACCGTTCTCGTTGAGAAGTTCAAGGTGGCCAAGGTGACCGGCGTCGTGGAGGCCACCAGCCTCATCTCCCTGGACGGCAACACCACCGTGGAAGGCAAGACCCGCCTGACCGATGTGGAGTACCTGGGTGAGAAGTACGGTAATAAGAACTTCACCTATCCCATCGCCGTCGACAGCGATCTTCTGGGCCAGCGTGTGGTCATCTATGTGAAGGGCCTCAACAGCCTGTCCCCCAACGCTTCCAACATGGAAGTGGTCGGCAGCGCCATTGTCTCCGAGGATAACAGCGTGGTGGAGACTGCTGCCCGCCTGAAGAAAACTGACGACGTGAAGGACGCCCTGAAGGGCTCCGGCATCTCCATGCCTTCCGCTGGCGCCGACTATGTCTACATCACCGAGGATGATACCACTCGCGGCGCCACCGACGGCAGGCAGGCCATGCCCGGCGTTGCCCAGACCTTCATCGACAACGACGGCGACGGCACTGTGGACGTCGTGATCCAGAAGAATCCTGCTCTGGCCAAGATCAACACCTACAACGAGAAGGACGAGTCCATGAACATCTCCACCATCGGTTCTGTGGACTTTGTGGACGTGCTCAATCCCAAGGATGTGGCTCAGGGCGACTATGTCCTGGTTTACAACTACGACGACACCTACGTGCTGGAGAAGGCCGAGACCGTCTCCGGTGTTGTGTCTGCCTTTGTGAACAACGCCACCGACATCGACCTGAGCAAGATCACCGTCGATGACACCAACTATGGCATCGGCTCCGGCGAGAACCTGGCTCCCGATGTTATGGATCTGGTGGGCGACGCCATGAGCGATCTGGTGGACGGCACTTACACCCTCTACCTGGATCCCCACGGCAACATCCTGGGCTATGTCGAGGATGAGGGCGCTGTCGGCAACTACGCCGTCATCACCGGCGTGAACGACACTGGCAACACCGCTGGCTTCTATTCTGTCGAGGTCAAGCTGATTATGGCCGACGGCTCCACTGGCAAGTACGACGTGAACCTGCTGGCCTCTGCCAAGAAGTGGGACCCCACCACCAATGTCACCGGCACCAACGACGCCAAGGAAGCGGCCATGCATAGGGCCCTCACTGCCAACGCCGACCGTGACGGCAAAACCGATGTTATTGGCACTCTGGTGAGCTACTCCCTGAACGACGGCGCGGTCACCCTGGTCCGTCCTGACTACACCACCAACAACTACCATGAGACCAGCACCAACGCCGACCTGAAGCTCCAGAACAGCAAGGCCTCCTATTCCTTTACTGCTGGCAAGCTGATGGCCGATGACAAGACCGTCTTCTTCATCAAGGACGCCAACGGCAACTACACCACCGTCAACGGCCTGAAGAACCTGCGCTCCACCGCTCTGAACACTGTGGGCACCAGCCAGGCCATCTACTATCAGGCTACCGGCAGCGCTACTCTCGTGGCCCGCGCCATCTTCGCCGAGGTGAACGCTGTTTACAGCTCCAACTCCAACTACGCTTTCGTCACCGGCAACTACACTAAGACCACCTCCGGCACCAATACCGTCTACAGCTATCCTGTGGTGCTGGCTGACGGTACTGTTACCACCCTGAAGTCCAAGACTGAGGACAATGTGGGCAAGACCCTGGTCCACGAGTATCAGGTCGACGGCGACTATGTTACCTTTGACAACATCGAGACCTATGTGGTGAACGAGAAGATTGTCACCGGTACCGGCGCCAACGCCGTGTCCGTGGCCGATGCCGACAATCTCGCCACTGGCAAGGACAGCTATCCCACCACTGATGCCACCGTGTGGAACGTCGAGGACACCGACAACGTGTTTGAGACCTCTTTCCAGAAGAACGACCTGGTCGCTCTGGTCCTGGATGAGGATGGCAACGTGGAGACCGCCTTCGTCTATGACCGCCAGGATGACGACATGACCGACACCGTTGCCGGTGCCAAGCCTGTCGCTACCTCCGGTACTCTGACCCTGGACGGCAAGAACAGCACCTGGACTGGCATCGCTGCTGGCAACGAGCTGAAGATGAACTTCACCCTGGGCGCCAACCAGACCGGCAAGATCGCTGTCGATGCGGATGACAACGCCAAGGGCACCGTCTTCAACAACGGCACTGAGATCGCCAAGGGCGGTTCCTTCACTGGCACTGTTTACACCGCCGGCGCCAACGAGAACGGCGGCAAGGTCACCGTGAAGGTCACCATCAGCGAGGATGGCAAGGCCAGCCGTACCCTCACCTATGTCATTGAGCTGAAGGGCAATGTGGCTCCTGGTGTTAACTCCGTGGTCCTGGCTGCGAACGACTCCATCACCGTCAGCAAGCTGAACGGCGTTGCTTACGCTAGCACTACCAATGCCCAGCTGAATGTCGGTGAAAACACCGCCGAGGCTACCGGCTGGGTCACCAGCACTGCCGATGGCATCAAGCTGACCATCACTGCTGGCAGCGCTGACTCCTTTACCGCTACTAAGTCCGTCAATGGCGCTGCCGCCACTGACTACACCAGCGGTTCTGAGATCCCTCTGGCCGAGGGTAATAACACCGTGGTCCTCACCGTTGTCACCAAGAAGGCTGGTGCTCTGGATACCACCACTGTGTATAACCTGACCATCAAGACTGCGCAGACTGCTTCCACTGTCTCTACCAGCTCCCTGGAGGTCAAGGCCAATAACCATGTGATCGCTGGCAGCGATAAGACCTATGTGGTGAAGGCTCTGGCTGCTGGTCAGGCCATCACTCTCAATCCTAAGGCCAGCACTGCTAATGGTGCTACCGTCAAGGTCGAGACCACCGGTAACCTGTCCAACAATGTGATTCCTGAGGGTTCCTTTAACCACAACAGCAGCAACACCATCTTTACCGCTGACGATGCTGAGAGCAACACCTCTGGCACCATCAAGCTCACTGTCACCTACAAGAAGGCGAATGAAGCTGACCTGGTGGAGACCTACACCATCAAGGTCACTGTGGCTAAGAGCCTGGCTCCTAAGGCTACCATCAACCTGGATAACTTCGCCGGTACCGGTACTGGCTACACTACCGGCTCTGTGAGCACTTCCATCGGTGGCGGTAGTTCTGCTGTGGGCGATGTGGTGTATCTGACTGTCGCCCCCGCAGAGGGTACTCAGGTGTCCATCAGTGTTCCTGATGGAAAGGCTGTCTACTCCGACGGCGTGCTTCAGATTCTGAACGTTGCTGCTGACTTCAATATGACGGTTACTGTGACTGGTGACAATTTTGTGACCAACACCTACACCATCAATGTTGACGTTGCGGCCTGATTCCAATTAAAGTGGATACCCCCCGGACCATATGGTCCGGGGGGTTCCCCTTTTTTCAGAACAGCAGAATACCGTAATCATAGACATACATGGCTGCGGCATTTCCCACGTCCATGGTCAGCTGGAAGGACAGGTGCTCTCCCTGGGGCGTCCCCTCCTCCAACAGGAATTCCGTCTCGGTACAGCTTGCGCCTCCGGGCTCCATGGTGGTGCGGCTGCCCGCCTGGGTCAGGGCGAGCCAGCCGGTCCCGCCCTGTACGGACAGGGCCACGGTACCGCCGCTGTGGCGGACCCAGGCCCGCAGACCGGTCCGCTCCGGCAGGGCCAGACTGGGGGTAGTCACTGTGCCGCCGGTGGTGCCGGTGGAGGTGATGAGAAAGGTCCCGCCCAGGAGACCATTGCTGGTGGTGTAAAGTTCGTAAATATCCGCGCCAGTCTGGATGTGCAAATAGAATGTGTCTCCTTTGCTGACGGATACGGAACTGATGGAAATCGTTTGCTCCTCTGCCGCAGCGCCGAACCGGAGCTGGGCTGTCCCCTGGACCGCCTGTTTGCCGTTTTTGTAGAGCTTCCAGGTGGCTGAACTGGTGACGGTCAACCCCTGCTCATGTATGGTTTTCAGCCGAAAGCCGGTGATCCGTCCGCTGCCGCCCGCCGTGCAGGTGGCGGTACTTCCGCCGCCAACATAGCTGGTGCTCTGGCCGCTGTATCCCAGTGGGATATCGCCCTGTCCTGTGCGGTCCAGCGTGAGCTTGTTTTGAGAGCGCACCACCCCGTTGCTCATGGAGGCCGTCATGCTCCCATCCAGAAACCCATCGAAGATCAGGGCCTTTTTGAAGTCCACCTTCTTCCCTCCGTAGTACTGCTGGAGCAGCAGGTTATAGAGGTTATAGCCCTGGTCCTCCAGCCCGCTCAGGGCCCGGTCTGCCGCCGCCTGGGCTTTCTCCGCTGCACTCGCCGCCCGGTCCTCTGCTGCCTTGATGGCCCCGTCGATTTTCCCGTTATCCTGATTGAATTCCTCCCGCAAGAACTTGTCCCCCGGTTCCCACTGGCACAGCCCATAATTTGCAGTATAGTTGCTCGCCATAAAAGCATCCCTCCTTACCCCTACCCGCCCCGGCTCGTCCAGTTGCACGGCCCTTTTATCCCCGGGACCGCCCCTGCCCGCAGGCTGCAAAAAGTCCATGGATCGGGACCGTTCCCGACGCCTTCCCCTGGGGGAGGGCCTGCGGGGGTGGGCGCACACACAGGTTGTGCCCCACCCACGTCATTCTGAGCCGCCCTTCCCACGTCATTCTGAGCCGCAGGCGAAGAATCCGTATTCCTGCCCCGGTACAAAAGAACAGGGGGACGGATTCTTCGCTCCGCTCAGAATGACGTGATGCATGGGCGCGTCCGGGAGGCCGCGCCCCACAAAATATAGCTCCCCCTTGACGGGGGAGCTGTCACCGCAGGCGACTGAGGGGGTGGCCGGAGCGCAAAGCCACGCCCGATACCCACCCTCATCCGGCCCTGCGGGCCACCTTCCCCCTGGAAGGGGGAAGGTCCGCGGGGGCGGGCGCACACACAGGTGTGCCCCTGCACCCGTTATTCAGACCAGCGGAAACAGGAAAAACGGCGGGCGGACCCTTTGGAGGTCCGCCCGCCGTTTTTGGTTACTGACCGCTCTTTTCCTGCAAGGACAGGCGCTTGCGCACATCCCGGCGGAGAAGGGCGTAGAGGATGGAGGCCACCGGCACGCTGAGCAGGACGCCGGCCAGGTCGAAGAGTCCGCCGCCCACGGTGACGGCAGTGAGGACCCAGATGCCGGGCAGCCCCAGGGAGGTCCCCACCACCCGGGGATAGATGACGTTGCCCTCCACCTGCTGGAGACAGGCCAGGAAAATGAGGAAGACCAGGGCGTCGATGGGGTCCACCATGACCAGCAGCAGGGCGGAGGTGATGGCCCCCACATAGGCGCCCACCACCGGCACCAGGGCGGAGACCCCGATGAGGACGGAGATGAGGAGGGCGTACTCCAGCCGCAGGAGGAGCATGCCCAGGAAGGTGAGTCCGCCCAGGATGCAGGCTTCGGTGATCTGCCCGCTGACGAAGCGGCTGAAGGTATCCGCAGTGAGGGCCGTGACGTCCAGCACCACGTCGCAGATCTTCGGGGGGACGTAGGCCCTGAGGACCCGGCGGCACTGTCCCAGAAGGGTGTCCTTGCCGGAGAGCATATAGACGGAGAAGACCAGGGCCAGCACCATGGTGACGATAACGGAGATAAGGCCGCTGGTGAGGGTGAGCAGCTGGGGCACGGCGGTGGAGAGGGCGGCGAGGAGACTGTTGACAAAATCTTTCAGCGTCTGCCCGAACTGGGAGAGGTCCAGCTGCTCCAGGTGGAGCCAGGCCATGATCTCGTTGATCCAGATCTGCGCCTGACTGAGGTAGCTGCTGAGGTTGGCGGCGAAACGGCCCACGCTGCTGGTGAGCTGGGGAATGACGAAGGCAAAGATGGCCCCCACCACGCCGATGAGGAGCACGTAGGAGAGGGCGACGGCCAGCGGGAGGCTCAGTCCGGCCAGCCGGGTCCCGCCCAGGCCCTTGTCCAGGGTCTTGCGGAAGAAGGCGCAGGGCCGGCTCAGGACAAAGGCGATGGCCAGACCGGCGAAGAGCGGGGTCAGATTGGAGAGGACCAGACGGACCGTGCGCCAGAGGTCGTCGAAGCGCACCACCAGAAAGATCAGTCCCACGGTGAAGGTGATGAGCAGCAGCAAGCTGCGGAAGAGTTTTTTGTCCATGGAGAAATTCCCATCCTTCTCGTTCAATGACACCAATATAGCATCTTCCCCATGGGAAAGTCAATGTATCCCTTGGCGAAAGAGGGAAAACACCTGGGGTCATTCCAGGTCCATGTGCCGCTTTCGGTGGGCGGACCAGGCCAGCTTTTGGGTGAGGGCGGCGGTGTCGCCCCGCTCCAGCACCTGCCGGTAGGCGCGCAGATTGTCCTCCAAGTTGCGGATGACCTTGGTGAGGGCGTCGGCGTTCATGGAAAAGAGCTCGGTCCACAGAGGGACGTCCAGGGCGGCCACTCTGGTGCAGTCCCGGAAGGAGCCGCCCTCGAAGCCCCGGCACTCAAAGAGGTCCGGGTCGTCGCACACCGCCACCGCCATGATGTGCATGACCTGGCTGGTATAGGCGATGATGGCGTCGTGCTTCTGGGTGGTGGTCTCCACCACGTCCCGGCAGCCGATGTATGCGGCGATGCGCCGCAAAAGGTCCAGGTGCTCCGCCCGGCAGCCGGGCCGGGGGGTGAGGATGTAGTGCGCGCCGCGGAAGAGCCCGCCGTCCGCGTGAAAGATGCCAGAGGTCTCCTTGCCGGCCATGGGGTGCCCCCCGATAAAGGCCACCTCCGGGGGGAGGACGGCAGCGGCGGCGTCCACCACGGCGGTCTTGACGCCGCACACGTCGGTGACCAGCCCGCCGGGCTTGAAGTCCCCGCGGTGGGCGCGCAGGAAGTCCACGATGGCCTTGGGGTGGAGACAGAGGTAGACCACGTCGGCAGCGGCAATGGCCGCTCTGGCGTCGTCGGTGAGCCGGTCAGCCGCCCCGTGGGCGGCGGCAAAGGCCAGGGTGGCGGGGTCCCGGTCCACCCCCACGATCTCAAAGTCCTCAAAGCCCTTCAAGGCCATGGCCATAGAGCCGCCAATGAGCCCCAGACCGATGATGGCGATGGTTTTATTCATTGGAAAACCCTCCTGAAAGCCGCAACGGATTGGGCGGCTCATTCGCGCGTATGCGCGTCCAAGTGTTTTGCCGGAACCGGCAAAACCTTGATGCCGGGGCAATTCATTTGCCCCGAGCAGATGAAATCCAACGGGGTCCCCCACGGACTTCAGTCCGGTGGGGGACCGCCAATGAGCCCCAGACCGATGATGGCGATGGTTTTATTCATTGGAAAAACCCTCCTGAAAGCCGCAACGGATCGGGCGGCTCGTTCGCGCGTATGCGCGTCCAAGTGTTTTGCCGGAACCGGCAAAACCTTGATGCCGGGGCAATTCATTTGCCCCGAGCAGATGAGATCCAACGGGGTCCCCCACCGGCCTTCAGTCCGGTGGGGCGCCGCCAATGAGCCCCAGACCGATGATGGCGATGGTTTTATTCATTGGAAAACCCTCCTGAAAGCCGCAGTGGACCGGGCGGCTCATTTCAGCCCCAGGCCAACGATCACGATGGTCCGCTTCACAGCCCGTTCCCCCTCAGACAGCCCGCCCCAGGCAGGGGGTCAAGGCGCGCAGCTTGTCCATCAGGCCGTCAAATTCCGCAGGGGTGATGGACTGCGCGCCGTCGCACTTTGCGTGGGGGGGATCGTTGTGGACCTCAATGATGAGGCCGTCTGCCCCGGCGGCAGCGGCGGCCAGACTCATACGCTCCACCATCCAGGACTGGCCGCAGGCATGGGAGGGGTCTACCACCACAGGGAGGTGGGAGAGCTTTTTGACGGCCAGCACGGCGGAGAGGTCCAGGGTGTTCCGGGTGAAGGTCTCAAAGGTGCGGATGCCCCGCTCGCAGAGAATGACCCGCTCGTTGCCGCCGGCCATGATGTACTCGGCGGACATGAGCCACTCCTCGATGGTGGAGGAGAGCCCCCGCTTGAGCAGGATGGGCTTGGTGGTGCGGCCCAGCTGCTTCAGGAGGTCGAAGTTCTGCATGTTCCGGGCCCCTACCTGGATGACGTCCACGCACATCTCGAACATTTCGATGTTGTCGGTGGACATGATCTCGGTGACGATGGGCAGACCGGTGGCACTCCTGGCCTCCTGGAGGAGGCGGATGCCGTCGTTTCCCATGCCCTGGAAGGCGTAGGGGGAGGTCCGCGGCTTGAAGGCCCCGCCCCGGAGGGCGGCGGCGCCGCTGGCCTTGACGGCCTGAGCCACCTCCACGATCTGCGCCTCGCTCTCCACCGAACAGGGGCCGGCAATGACGGCCAGCTTCTCCCCGCCCAGCAGCGCCCCGCCGCCCAGGTCGATGACCGTGTCCTCGGGGTGGTACTTGCGGTTGGCCTTTTTGTAGGGCTCGGTGACCCGCATGACCCGCTCCACGCCGGGGAGCAGGGAGAGCTTTTCCCGGTCAATGCCGGAGGGGTCGCCCTCCGCGCCCAGGATGGTGGTCTCGGCGCCCTTGGACACCATGACCTTCACGCCGCCAGCCTCCATGGTGCGGATGGCGGAGGCCAGCTGCTCCTCGGAGAATCCGGATTTCATAATAACGACCATATTCGTTCCTTCCTTTCTGTCAATGACCCGGGTAAGAAACTTCATGCGCCAGGCGCGCACCACGAAAACGGGCAAAGGCTTGTGGCGCATGAAGTTTATGCGCATATGGGCCGTCCCGGCCCATGCGCTTTGACTGCATGGCCGTGCCGCGGAAAGCGGCACATGGCCAATTTTGCGATGCGTTTGCATCGCAAAAACGCGGCGGTCCCGGTTGGGACCGCCGCGTTGTGTCGTCCACACGCATGGATAGCGGGCCTGTTCCAGGGCACGTCAAATCGCCGTTGCCGGTATAGCGGCAGCGGTAGGAATACCCATAGATGCGGCCCTGGAACAGCTTCATTGCGAACACTTCCTTCTGTCTAGGTACTTTAACACTTTTTCCCGTTGAAGTCAAGAGAAAAGTTGACGCCGCGCCTGAAAAAATCAGCCAAGTGCTGTCAGTGGAGCCTTTTTGATAAAACGGGCTGGATTTTCCAGAAAATGTGGAAAATCCAGCCCGCTTTTGCTTTATAAGGTGTGAGCGCGTCTGTTCGTACAGGTCACTTATCAGAGGGGAGCCCACCCGGTTCTCGCACCAGGCTGCCCAAGCGACCCCGGACCTTTATGACAGCGCCTTGAGATGCCGGATCAAAACGCCGGCAATATCCGTACACGATGCCTGTGTGCAGACCGCGCCGATCTCGTGCGCGACGGCAGGCATCCCATAGACCACACAGGTCTCCTTGTTCTGACCAATCGTATAGGCCCCTTTTTGCCGCATGGCCAGAAGCCCGGCGGCGCCGTCCTGTCCCATACCAGTCATGATAATGCCCACCATCTTGCACTGTACTACTTCCGACATGGATTGAAAAAGCACGTCGACAGAGGGGCGGTGGCCGCTGACCTTCTCGCCGGGTGTGCAGGAGAGGGTATACTTGTTGCCAATGCGCACCACGCGCGCCTGCAAATCGGCGGGGGCGACCAAGGCGAGACCGCGATGCAGTTCGTCGCCATTTTTCGCCTCCCGGACCTCCATCTTGCATAGACGATTGAGGCGGTCGGCATACATCTTGGTAAAGCCGGGGGGCATATGCTGCACGATGACCATGCCGGGAATGTCCGCAGGAAGCCGTTTCATGACCTCCAGGGTCGCTTCCGTGCCGCCAGTGGAGGCGCCCAAGCCAATCAGAACACGATCAAAGCTGGAAGAGCTTCCAAGGGGGACGGCCGGGAGGGGAGGAAGCGGGCTTTTCGGATGGGGCGAGACCACAGAGGGCGAAGAGCGGACTTTTGCAACAGACGCGATCAGAACCTTCTGTGCCAACGTATGGACAAAGGCATCCGGATCGTCCTGTGCCTCCGGTTTGCGCACGAAATCGACTGCGCCGGCGTCCAGAGCGTCAAAAACACGCAGATTCAATGACGAGACCAGGATGACGGGGATCGGATGAGTTGGAATATACTGTCTTAAAAAATCGATCCCGCTCTGTCCGGGCATCTCAACATCCATGGTTATGACGTCGGGATTCAATTTTTCGATTTTCTTCTTGGCATCAATGGTGTTGATGGCATACCCAACGACTTCAATTCTTTGATGAGCAGACAGACCACGGATTATCATGCTTCGGGCTACGACTGAGTCATCCACCACCATGACACGGACCTTTTCGTTTTGCATAACGAAATATCGCGCCTCCTGAACGTTATTTTTGGAATGTCGCTGTGGCCAGTCTGCGGTACGGTGTGTTCTGACTCAAATTCTCTGAATAGCTGATGAGCAGATACCCATTTGGAACCGTAGCATCGTAGAATCGTCTGACGAGGGCATCCTTTGTAGGCTGATCGAAGTAGATCATCACATTTCTGCAAAAAATCACGTCGAATTTACGACGGAACTGAATCGGGTCCATCAGATTGAAATGCTGAAAAATCACATTGTTCCGAACATCTTTCGTAACTGTGTAGGAGCCGTTTGGATTTGGCGTGAAGTATTTTCTCTTCCACTCTGCGGGAACGGTGTCAGGCAGCTCATATACGCCCCTCTTGGCGGTGCTCAGGGCGCGGTCAGAAATATCTGTCGCCAGAATTCGGGTATCCCATTCCTTGGCGTGGGCCCCCAGGTAATCAAAGAGATACATGGTGATGTTATAGGGCTCCTCACCGCTGGAGCAGCCGGCGCTCCAAATCGACAAAATCTTGTCTTTTTGGTGGCGTCTGACCAGATCCGGGATGATGCGCTGCCGAAACAGATCCAAATGCTCTATTTCACGCATGAAAAAGGTGTAGTTTGTGGTCAGCTTGTTCAGGATCATCGTGATCTCGGCATCATCTCTTTTTTCGATCAGATGGGAGACAAAATCCGAGAAATTGCGATAGCCCAATTTGCGGATCGTGGGCGACAAACGCCCGGTGATTAACTGGCGCTTCTGGGACAGATCGATACCATAGGAGGACTTTACAAAATCGACCATGCGGCGGAAATCTGTATCGGTTATTTGCAGGGGAGAGAAAGCGCGCGCGTCCCCGGTCAATATGGTATCACTCATAGCTCAACAACTGCTCACAATCAAGCACGAGCATGGTGCCTGTCCCGTCCGGAATCGTACACATACCAGAAACCAGACGCTGGGTACTTTGCGAGGGCATCGGGAGGATGTTTTCGGTCGGGATCTCAATCATTTGATCCACGGCATCCACCAATATACCGACCTGCGTGTTGTCAAAATTAAGGACCACCAACAGGGTGTCTTCGTCGTTGGCGGGTTTTCCCAAACGGAGCCGAATATCCAGAACCGGAATGATCTGGCCGCGCATATTGAAGATACCACGGATATAGTCCGGCGTCATGGGAAGGTAGGCGGCGTAGTGATCGTTCAGGATCTCAACCACGTATTCGGCGTCGACCCCCAGCTTCAAATTGTCGGTGATAAAAATAAGATATTTCCGAGTAACGCTGCCCATTTGCATGGATTCTTTCAGCGATTCATCTTCTTCGGTGAGAAAGGCATCCACTTTTGCTGCATTCAATTCTTTCATCTCCTGCCATCTGTGAGTTTTGGATAGGCACATGGCTGACTGCCATGGCTGCTTGAGAAACGACGAGATCGGCTCCATATGTCAAAGCCGCACAGGCCCCGCGCGGAAAATGATGGGTGCATGGAGCGTGCCCGTGGGAACAGATCCCTCAATTATAAAGACTGAGCTGCCGCATAGAGGTTTCCTGCGTCCAGAATGATGCTGATATTGCCATCACCAAGGATGCTGCAGCCCATGATGCCATAGTCTTTCACATCAAAATTGTTGATATAGGCCGGGAGCGGCTTTACGACGATCTTCTGCTCTCCCAGCAGCTCGTCTACGAACAGGCAGTAAGAGTAATCACCGGATTCAAGCCAGAGAAGGATGCCCTCTCCGATCTCGTCGGTGCCGCCGGGCAGACGATAGAGGTCCTTGGCGCGGATGACCGGATAGTAATGGTCCATCAACCGAATCATTTCGCCATCTACGGAGTCGCGCAGGATGTCCTGGCTGGACACCTTGAAACTCTGGCGGATGTTGTTGATGGGGATCGTGAAAATCGAGTCGCCGACAGAAACCTCCATGCCGTCCATGATCGCCATGGTCAGGGGGATCCGCATGATGGTCGTCATGCCATGCCCCATTTCGCTGGAGATGGAAACGCTGCCGCCCAATTCCTCGATGCCCTTTTTCACAACGTCCATACCAACTCCTCTGCCGGAAAACTCGGTCACAGTTGCGTTGGTGGAGAAGCCGGGCATCATGAGGAAATTCAGGATCTCACGATGAGAATATTCTACATCGGGGGAAGCCAACCCACTTTTGATGGCTTTTTTGAGCACGTTTTCGTCATTGACGCCCTGACCGTCGTCCCGGATCATGATGATGACCTCGTTGCCGGTATCCTGGGCGGAAAGCGTGATCTCACCGACTGGATCTTTCCCAGCTGCGATGCGCTCTTCCTCAGAATCTTCAATGCCGTGGTCCATGGAGTTGCGGATCATATGCATGATCGGGTCTCCAATGCTGTCAACGATGGTCTTGTCCACCTCGGTATCCTCGCCCACCAGTGTGAGCTTGACCTGTTTGTTCAGCTTTTTGCTCATATCACGCACAATGCGGTTCATCTTCTGGAAGGTATTGGCCATGGGGACCATCCGCAGGGACATGGAAATATCCTGCAATTCATCTGTCAGCTTGCGAAGCTGTCGGGCATTTTTGGAGAATGTATCAAGGTTCAAGCCTTTCAAGTCGGGGGAGGCAGTCACCATGGACTCAGTGATGACGATCTCGCCTACGATTGCGGACAGCATGTCCAGCTTGCTCAGATTTACGCTGATGAGACTTTCCTTCGGGTGCTGAACAGGTGAAGAACTGCTGGTGCTGGAGGTCGGAGTGGCGGCAGGAGCCTTCACAGTGGGCTCGCCAGCGGCATCCGGCTTCGGCGAGGCGGCTTCCACCGCAGGCGCCGGGGCCGGGTGGAAATCATGGGGCTGGTAAGAGCGGACGGAGCCGGCGTCGCGCACGACGGAGATGGCCTTTTCCCGGTCCCCCTCCCGCTTGAACATCAACAAAAATCCCTGTTCGATCACCTGAGCAGATGTGGATGCGTCATTTTCCACAGCGGATGGCTCAAAGAGGAAATCGGACTCGGCACAGAAATCACGAATAGAGGCGACCAGCATGAAAGAGCGCAGATTCTCCATACCGCAGCCCTCGTCAAAGAAAACCCGCAGCTCATAGGGAAATTCTGAATTTCCATCCCCGATGCGTTCCGGTACGGCTTCGGCGTCCGCTGCGGGAGCGGAAGCCTCCTGACCGGAAGGGGCGGACTCCGGGGGCGCCTCCCCTTTAATTTTGGCGATCAGGCTATTAATATTTGAGAGGAAAGCGTCGATATTCTTATCAAGAGGCTGCGCCGACTCGACTTTCTCCATTTCTGCCCGAAAATAGTCAATGGACTGGAACATCAGGTCGAACAGAGTCGGGCGATTTGCTTCGGAAACGACATCCATCGTGTTTTCACGGATGATGAAGAAAAGGTCCTCGATCCGGTGAGAAATGGTCGTAAGCGTATCAAATTCCATCATGGCGGAGGAGCCCTTGATGGTGTGCATAATGCGGAAGATTTCGTTCACATTATCCTGAGAGAACGTATCCGCTTTCTCCGCCTCCAGAATGATATTTTCCAGCTGTTCAAGCAACGTGTTGGTCTCATATATATACATGTCGAGGATTTCGTTTCCACTGCTCATAAATAACACCAGCCTTTGCCTTTTTAGTTTTTATCGACGCTAAAGCGCCAAAAGATAAGGGGCATTTTAAGTTTTTTCTGTGGGGTGAGAGGAATGCCAGATATTTTGGGCGCCACAAATCCGGTCCCTGGCTATGATAAAGCGGTCAGCAATCGAAACATACCTGTTTCTCCGGAGAATACGCAAATACAAAATATTCCGGACCCAAGCAGAGTCGGCAGGACGGATGGCCGGACAGAACAACAGGACAGCACGCTGCAAGGCGATGGACGAGTTCGCTATGACTCCAACTTCCAGACCTTCCTTCAGCGCCTTCGCCAGACGCCGGGAATGGCCGAGAGCCTGTCACAAATCTTCGCCGGAGGAGAGCGCACCATTGTGTCCTCCGGACTGGGCGAGGGCATCGCAGAGGAGATGGCCAAGATCATCGAAATGCTGCAGCTCAGCGGCGAGGACCTGTTGGATTTTTTGAAGGCGCAGTTCAAGGCGGAAACACGCTTCAACGGAGCCTTGTTTGCCCTTTTGCGCACCGCCTACATGAAAGCGGCATCCGATGGCGTCAGGACAGATATCCTGCGCTTTTTGAAGTGCTACGTGAACTTTTCCTCGACGGCCCATGTTGAAGAGAGCATGCTGCGCAATCTTGCAAAAATGGCGGATGCAATGCCCGGCAGCTGGGCGCTGAAGCTCCGGCAGTTGTCGGCGAAGCTGGAAAATGGGATCGCGGCAGGGGACCGGAAGGGAAGTCTGCTCCTGCTTCAGCGGGAAATATTTCCTTATATGGCCGAGTACGTTGAGCGGACGCACGATATGGGTCTGCCCAGAATGCTGCTGAACCTGTTGGCGCTGGATGTCGCGCGGTATGAAAATGGCGCGCAGGAAAACCTTCTGGAGGCGTTTCACCAGCTCGCTGGATATGGGACGCTGAGAGAGCAGCTTGGTAAAATCGACGACGAGGCGCTTCTCGCCCTTCTGAAAAACAGCCAGTTCAACCAGAATTCAAGTGCAGTACAGTTTTCCGAACATCTGGCGGCGGCGGCGGCCAGAGCGCTGCGGGGAGAGGGGAGCGCCGAGGTGCAGCAGGCGTTCTCCAACCTGGTCAGCGCCATGCTGATTAATGAGAGCGTCTATATGCCGATCAACCATTATCTGCTGCCGCTGGAGTGGAATGGGCGGCTGCTTTTTTCTGAACTGTGGGTGGACCCGGACGCAGAGGAGGGCGAGCGGAAAAAGGGCGGCCGCGGGACCGGCGTGAAGATCCTGTTCAAGATGGACGTGCAGGCGCTTGGCTGCTTTGACGTGATTTTAACAAGCCAGGGAAATGAGGCGGACATCCGCATCATGTGCCCCGAAAAGATGCTCCCCTTCTCGAAGCAGATCGAGCAGTCCCTTTCGGAGATATTGGCAAGGAACGACCTGGTCCCATCGAAAGTGATGGTGCGGAAGCAGGAACGTCCGGTCACGCTGACGGAGGTGTTCCCAAAAATCTTTGAGAGGAGGAACAGCATCAATGTCAAGGTATGAGCAGGGCCGCAGTTCTCCTCAAAAGGCGGTTGCCCTCTCTTACGGAGCGGGCGACGCGGCGCCCGTGATCGTGGCGTCTGGAATGGGATATATGGCGGAAAAGATCGTGGAGACAGCCGCGGACCACGGCGTCCCGATCTATGAGGACAATTCGCTGGCGACCATCCTGACACAGCTGCAGTTGGGCCAGGAGATTCCTGAGAACCTGTATCAGGCGATTGTAGAGATCTACGTCTACTTTCTCAACTTCACTCCCGAGACGTCAGACGGGCAGGCCAAGGAATCCGGCACCGGTGAAGCCGGTCAGTGAGGAGGAGCAGTATGGAACACTATCAGGATGACACCCATTTTCTTTTGCTGGACAGCCGAAGCGTCCCCCTCGCCCACGGAAAACTGGAGAGCGCGGTGGATGCGCCGGCGCTTCAAATGCTTGTGCTGAATGGGAAAGCAGACGAGGTAGCCCGACATGAGATCATTCAGATCGCCGGAATGAGGAGCGACAAGCTGGCGATTCAGTGTCAGGTGCTCCGGCAGCGGGGCGAGCGGATCATTCTGAACAAGATCTCGCAGCTCGGTTCGGATTTTCAGAGAAATCTGCGGGTGCCGGTCCAATTTGAGAGCTTTATCTACCCGTTGAGCGGAGCATGGAAAGGGCGGCGCAGCATACAATCCGTGGATCTCAGCTGCGGCGGCATCGCATTTTACAGCAGATACGGGCTGGAGAATGGGGAGCGATTTGAGGTTGTGATCCCAATTACGGCTCAGCCTGTCGTGCTGCGGGGCGAGATTCTTCGTCAGCAGACACTGGCAGGGGAGCGCTGCTTTTATGCGGCGAAGTTTGTGGATATGTGCAACGACGAGGAGTTTATTGTGCGGGAGGCTGTCTTTCGCGTCCAGATACAGGGGGCGGCAGCGGGACCGCGCGGGAGATAGATGATCGGTGGAGGGAGAAAAATAGTGCAGAAAGAAAATAGGAAGCAAATAAATCACGCTTTGATTCTGAGCATGGCAAGATCCGTTCTGATTTTGCTGTGCTGCTTTGGCCTGTTTATCGGATTGACCGCGCGCGCAAGGGCGGCCTCCTGGATGGACCCCTACCTGGATCAGGTGGTGGATTGGGGCATCATGGCAGGCGATAAGGACGGGAACCTGCATCCGGACCGGCAGATCACAAGGGCGGAGTTCGTGACGCTGATTAACCGCGCCTTTGGCCATAAGGAAGTCGGCGCGACGCCGTTCCGCGACGTGCCGGAAAGCGCCTGGTATGCAGAGGATGTGGCGATTGCATACCGCGCGGGGTATTTTGCCGGTACATCTGCCACGACGGCTTCCCCCGAAGCGCCGGTGACCCGGGAGCAGGCGGTTGTCATGCTGGGGCGGAATATGCGGATGCAGGAGGGCGCGGGGTCGATCCTGGACTACACCGACAATACCTCTATGGCGCCGTGGAGCCGCGGCATCATCCAGGAGGCAACGGACATGGGCATCGTGACGGGATACGACGATGGCTCGTTCAGGCCGCTGACCCCCATTACACGGGGACAGGCCGCGACCATCATCACCCGGGCCCTGGGGACGCTGGTCAACAAGCCTGGGGAACAGACTGCGGGCAGCGTCTACGGAAATCTGACCGTCAATACGCCGGGCATCACGCTGAAAGACACTGTGGTGACCGGGAATCTCTACCTCGCCGGCGGCGTCGGACTGGAGAATGTGGTGCTGGAAAATGTCCGGGTCATGGGCAAGATCATTGTCTGCGGGGCCGGCGTGAGCCAGAAGGGTGAGAGCAGCATCATCCTGCGGAATGTGACGGCCCAGGGCCTTGAGATCGACAGCATGACCAGCCACTTTATGAGCGTGCGCGCGGAAGGTCTCACCAATATCAAGGAGACGACGGTGCATACGTCGGCCTATCTGGAGGATATCACAGACGACGGCCTGGGCCTCCAGTACATCAAGCTCGACGGGGCTGAGTCCACGAGTCTCCAGCTCGCCGGCAACATCAAAGAGGTGCTGAACATCACGCCGGGCTCCGCGCTGGCGATTGGGCAGGGCGTAGCGAATAAGGTCACCATAGACGAGCGGGCGCAGAACAGCACGCTGCATATCGATGACAGCGCCTATATCCGCGACCTGAACCTGGATGTCGGGACCACCCTGTCCGGCTCGGGCGACATTGGAAAGCTGTCCGTCAACGCCAGCGGCTCGGTGGTGCCGATGCTGCCGGACCATATTACGGTTCGTCCGGGGGTGTCTGCGGATATCAATGGTGTGGTGATGGACTCCACTCTGGCGGCGGAGTCTTCGGAGGACCCCCGGTTGCTGGCGGGCTATCCCGCCGTGCGGAATGTGGGCCCGAAGGCTGCGGATGTGGTATTCAGCACCAATAAGAGCGGGACCATCTATTGGGCGCTGACCGCCCTGTCCGACGGCTCTGTCGGAGAGGATGCCCTGGTCAATCCAGCCGAATATTCGGCCAAGATCATCAAGAGCGGCACCATCAGTGTCTCGTCCTCCAAGACGGAGCTGAGCACGAAGCTCTCCGGCCTGACGGTGGACGGCTCCTACTACATTTCCGCCATCCTGGTGGACAGCCGGGAGCGCCGCAGCCCTGTGAAGGTAACGGCCTTCACAACGCCGGACGACACCGTACCGAACTTCTCTTCGGGCTATCCCTATGCGCTCATGAGCGACGACGGGGACCAGCAGGTGGTCCAGGCGATGGTCATGCCCACCAAGGACTGCCAGCTGTATTACGCCCTGCTGCCCAAGGGCTCCTCTGCCCCCAAAGCGGAGGACTTCAAGGCGGCGGCTGTCACCGGCAACCTGGGCTACGGCATGATGGACGTGAGAAAGAACACCCAGCATCTGATCCCGCGGGTCAACGCCTCCTACCTGAAAGAGCAGACGGCCTACGACCTGTATCTGTGGCTCAATGACGCGGACAACGGAAAGAGCTCCGCCGTGAAAAAGGTGACCGTGACCACCCTGGACCGGACGCCGCCGGTGCTCCAGCATCTGACCGTGACGGATATGACGGCGAAGTCCGTCACCATGACCTATTCCCTGGATGAGCCAGGCACCCTCTACTGGGCGGTGGTGAAGCGGGGGACGCCCTTTTATGCCAATGGGATCACAGACCCGGAGGACCGCATTGCCAAGATCCAGGTGGAGGCCGGTACCGGCGCACTGAAGCGGGGCAACGGCTCCACGTCCAAGGGGGCCACAGACGCGCGCTTCAACATCAGCGGCCTGGAGCCGCAGACGGCCTATGACCTGTATTTTGTGGCCAAGGACAAGGCCGGCAATTACAACATCTACACAGAGGAACTCAAGCCGCCCATGGAGATCAATACCCTGGACAGCGAGGGGCCGACGGTGGAGCAGGAATTCACCCATGACGGAACAGACAACCCCAAGAACCTCACGCCCTACCCGGACACCTCGATCCGGCTGGTGTTCTCCGAGAGCGTACAGGGCGTCCGGGACGTGGACGGAAAGCAGGTGTACTCCAACTTCCTGGAGCTCTATAAGACGGCGGTCTCTTCCGTCGGAGCGGAAAAGGAGAAGGCGGAAAAGGCGCTGGCCGAGGCGCTGAAGGCCCATATTGCCCTCTATTACAAGCCCATCAGCGGCCAGCCTGTGCAGGTAAAGGACCGTATGGAGAGCGAGGACGATTGGGTGATCGACTACCGCAAGGCGGTGGTGGAGCTGGACCCGTCCGGGAGCGGGCAGATGATCATCACCTTCCCGCACCACAGCACCATGGACAAGAGCGGCCTGAATCTGGCCAGCGGCGCGACCTACTATTTTGAATTGCAGGGGATCGCCGACACCTCTCCCGCCGCCAACCGGATGGAGGGGAACAGAGGGGTCACCAAGCTGCAGGAGTTTACCACCATCGACGCGCAGATGATCTTCTCCAGAGGCAGCGCCACCGGGTCGCTGACTGGTCAAGACGAGATCGTATTCGACATGAATTTCCGCCTGACCCCGGAGACGGCCAGCAGCGTCGAGGCCGATGTGAAGTGGGACCTGCTGTTCTGGTCCAAGTCCAATGTGAAGTTTAAGCTGTATTACCACAATGTGGGTGATGATGTCTGGGTGGAGGTATGTGAAGCCGAGTTCAAGCCCACCACACAGACCCCGGAGGTGGGACTGAGCATTACCAGCAAGGCGGACGAAGACGGTGCGGAGCCCTATACCTTCGCGGCGCTGCGGGAGGCGAAGGACGGTGAGTACGGCATTCTCGTGACGGAGCTGAACGGCTCCGACAAGCGTGCGGACTGGAGCGGAGAGGTGTCCATCGACGTGGTGCCTGTGGCGGGAGACGAGAACTCCCTATCTGCCCTGGCCAACTCCTACCTGACCCCAGAGAGCTACAAAAACCACCAGGCGGGCAATAACAAGGTCAAGGAGATCGGCGTTCCGGCCAAGTACACCGTTTCCCGCCCCTTCCGGGACACTGCGCCCCCCATTTTTATCAACGATTACCCGACCTTTGAGCCGGGGGACTCCGGGGCCAATATGAACATCCAGCTCAGCCGGAACAAGGCTATGTACTACTATGTGGTGACTGAAGTGGGGAAGATTCCCACTACTTTGACAACTGGTGAGCAGATAAAGGAGAGGAACTGGGATAAATTACCGGAAGATGGAGCGCTCCTCCCGCAGGGGGGCGACCCGATCGCTCAGCCAAATGTGAAAGTGCCCACCAGCAATAACATCACAAACCCGACTTATGACGGCCCGATGTATGTGATGGGCTCCGGGAAATACACAGGCGGTGTGTTGCCCATTCGCATTGACGGTTTGAAGGCCAGCACCAGGTATGTGGCCTATTTTGTCCTCCAGGGCGAATCCCAGGAATCCATCTCTGAGGTGTACGCCTTCCGCTTTGAGACGCAGGAGGTCGTCCGCCCGGTCCTGCGCGTGTCCCTGCAAAATCCCTCCGCCACAGTGGCCTCCGTCGGTGAATATCCTAAGGAGGCGGATGTGAAGTATATGATGATCGTGGCAGGTAAGGAGGGCACTACGCTCAAAGAGAAAATGGCTGATTGCTGGGACGCTGAAGCGGCCCGCGACGCAGGGCTGACAAGCGATGAAATAGCCAAATACCAAAAGATGACCCTGCTCCAAGCCATGCAGGAAAGTTATATGGGGCAGGGCAATGAAAGTCTCGGCTCTGTCTTCGATCTCTTTGCTGTGTCAGAAAAGCAGAGACAGGTTGCTGGGGACTTCAATTCGGCAGCTTCTGATGGAAAAAGTATCATGTTAACCGGAGAAATGCGGCTGAACGGGCGCAATAGCTTTACCTCTACGGTGAATTGCGAGAAGGCAATGATTAAGGACAGCCCAACTATGGAGTATTGGTTTGTGGCGATGGGGCGGAGCCCCCTGGGGTCGGGTTACGCGTTCAGCGCGTCTGGATTCCTGTTTTATCCCGACGATACTCCGCCGCAGGTCATTGCACTTACCACGACGACTGATACTTGGCTAAGTGATAATCCCGCTGATGCGGGACGCAAGCCGTACAACTGTACCATTACAATCACATTTGCCAGCGATTTGTATTATAAGGAAAGCACCGACACATATCTTCAGGTCGTGGACAAGTCTGTGCTTGATTTGGGTGTTCAGCCTGGCTATATAAGCTCTGCACTACTGGTTACAGGAGACGGTGTTTCTGTTAAGCATCAAGTAACAGGAACGGAGAATCCGAAGTGTAGGACTTTGATTATTGAGTATAAAAATGCCAGACAAAATGCTCAAGTCACTTTTGATCCGAGGATCGCCAATAGCCATGGAGTTACAGGAAATGAGACACTGAGCATTGTCATGAAATTAGAAAAAAATGAACAAGGACTCTGGGCTCCGAAATTTGAACTGAAATCTTCGGGTTGGGGAGATCTGTAAGCTGGAAAGCAGACACAAGAGGAATCACATGGGAGGGCGGGCGTTTTCGCCTGCCCTCTCCCGCGTATATCATGCAAAGGAGGGCGAGCAATGAATCGAACATGGCAGCGCCCGCTGTGGGTGGGCGTCCTTGCGGCTATGCTGGTCATGGCGCTCGGGATGCCGGCAGCCGCAGCGGACCAGGGGACGATTCGCCTGGAGCCGACAACGCTGTCCCTGGTGGAGGGACAGGAGGGGACCCTGAAAGCGACTGTGAGCGAGGGCTTGAAGGGCTGCACGCTGGACTGGTCGAGCGACGAGGAAGCTGTGGCGACTGTCAAGCCCGCAGTCATCGGAAGCGTGGATGGAAGCGCCGCCTGCACGGTCAAGGCCATCAAGGCCGGGGAGGCCACCATCACGGTCACGGCCCAGCAGGGCGGAAGGGCGGCAGAGACTGCGTCCTGTCAGGTAAAGGTGACCGCGCCGCCGGCCTCCGTGACCGGGGTGGATATTGTGATGCCGGCGGGACAGAATATCGTGGAGGTCGGGGGGACGCTGCAGCTGACGCCGGTTGTCACCCCATCGGACGCCGCCAACAAGGCGGTCACCTGGTCCAGCAAGGATCCCGACGTGGCCGCCGTGGACAAGGACGGCAGAGTGAGCGGCGTGGCCCCGGGAAAGGCCACCATCCAGGTGACCACGGTGGACGGCGGAAAGCAGGACGAAGTTGAGGTGGAGTGCTCCGGCGTCTCCCTGTCCGCCTCCAACCTGAAATTGTTTGTCAACGAGAGCAAGAGCCTCAGCTTCCCGCTCTATGGCATGGCCAAGGGAAAGCTGGTGGAGTGGTCCAGCAGCAACCTCTCGGTGGCCGATGTGAGCAGCGGCAAGATCACAGGCCGCAATCCCGGCACCGCGACCATTACGGCTTCCGTCTATGGGACGGGGTACTCCGCCTCTTGCAGCGTGACGGTGGAGGAGGACCTTGCGGGCGCCATCCAGGCAGAGGTGGAGGCCGGGCAGGTATACAGCTTCTCCGACTCGGGACTGCTCTCCGAGCTGGAGGACTGGTGCGAGGAAAAAACGGGGGGGACCCTGGAGTATGTGACGGGCATGACGGTCCCGACTGCCCAGGGCGTGCTCTACTACGGCTATGTGTCGCCGGACGCCCATGGACACGGGGTGGGCGGAACGGAGAAATACTACCGCCGCGCCGGCGGCGGCCAGAACAGCCTGACCGAGATCTCCTTCGTGCCCCGCTCTGATTTTGACGGGACGGCGATCATCTCCTACACCGGCTGCGCCGACAATGGCAGGACCTTCAACGGCACCATCCGGGTCGAGGTGGAGAAGACGGATGACGTGGCATACAGCACCGCTGAGGGCCGCCCCCTGGAATTCAGCTCGGCAGACTTTGCAGCCGTGTGTCTGGCCCGCACGGGCCGTTCCATCCGTCACATCATCTTTGAACAGCCTGCCTCCAACCGCGGAACGCTCTATTACAAATACAGCGCTGCTGTGGAGTTCTCCCAGCGTGTGGACAGCAGCACGAATTATTACGCCACGGGTACGCCCAGCATCGACCGTATCACATTTTTGCCGTCGCCGGGCTATACGGGCCGGGTGTCAGTGCCGTATACCTGCGTGGACGCCTCCGGCGGGAGCTATCGGGGCAGAGTGACCATCACTGTGTACACCGCAGGAAGTAACGGAACGGGTGATGTGGAATACACGACTGGCGTGGGTGAAGAAGTCACGCTGGATGCGACGGACTTCAACCGGGTCTGTCAGGACACAAACGGCAGAAATTTCTCCTATGTGCGCTTTGAGCTCCCCCGCGCCCGGGAAGGCGTCCTCTACTACGATTATGTCAGCGCCAACCGGTATGACCGGAAGGTGTCGGAG
>NZ_JAPFEA010000135.1 GCF_026169115.1 Intestinimonas sp.
GCTCTCCTCATGCCCCTGCCTCAAATCTAAAGAAGTTTTTACCGTTTGCGTGCAGGCAGAAGCAATGAGCAGCTGGTTGCGGAAATGGCTCAGATCTTCCAAGTCTCCAAGCAGGCCATGCGTATTCGGTTGGAAACACGCAATCTCATATAAGTTTGGTACGGCAAGCCCCCCTCCTGAGAGAGGGGCGCAGCCGCACCAATGTTCACAGGCTTTGTTATATGCATTTTGTTCGCAGTTTAGCGAACATGGGAGGAGGAGAATGGCATGAGAAAAGAAAGTTCCACTTTGCAGAAATGTAAAAGGCAGATGGCGACCCTTGGATTTGACAGCCAGCTGGCCTATCACCGGGTAAAGCTGATTTTGAAAATCTACCGGGATGTGGTGTGGGTCCTCAGTGAGCGGGTGGAGGAACTGCATGAGTATGCCTGGGAGCTGGGCGCTCAGGACGCTGATACCGGGCTTATCTATCTGCAGAGCTTCGCCCCGGATATGGACCTGCAGGAGTTTGAGGAACGGGTCTGCTGTGTGATAGAAAACCGAATGCTGGTGGATGTAATCGACCGTGCCCTTCTCCGCTTGAAACGATACCCTGACCGGGGTGAACTTTACTATGAGATCCTGACCAAACAATTTATCCACCGTTTCAACAGCACAGAAAGGGATCTGCTGGATGAGCTGAATATGGAGCGAAGCGTATTCTATGACCGGAAGCGCGAGGCGATCTTCTTATTGTCCCTCTGCCTTTTTGGTTATGCTGTGCCGGAACTTCAGGAAGAATTGGAGATGCCCCGACTTTATCCCGACTGATTCCCGATAAAAAACCGACGAAATCCCTACTCCCTTCCGACTTTGCCTCTGCTATACTCAGTACAGTGGCAGGTATGCACAAAAATGAATAGGACCAGCTGACAAGGGCCGGGACGCTGTAAAGTGTCCCGGCCCTCTGTATTCCTGCCGCAATATGGCGGCGGGGATCGGCCGGGGATGCAGAAATGCGTCCCCGGCTATTTTTCTGCCCGGCACTGGGAGGGCCGGCATGGGCTGGGAGGCTTATATCGCCAAGTACCCCTGATTTCAAGATTTTGATTCGCCATCAAAATCTTGAAATTTGGAGGAAAGGCACATGGAATCCAACGGGAAGTTTACCCTTATTGTTTTTAACACCTGCACTCAGGAATATGAGGAAGTCATAGTGACAGAGGAGGTCTATCGTACTTACTGCAGAACACGGTGGAATATCAAGGACAACGATCAGAGCTTTTTTGACCATGAGATCCAGACGAGTGGGATGATCGGAAGTCAGGATGGCGCCTATGAAAATTTCCGGGAGTTTATTGACGCCATCAACACTCCGGAACACATCATCCTTGAACAAATAAAGAAAGAGGCCCTGTACCAAGCGATCTCAGCGTTGCCTGCTGCGGATCAGGCATTGGTACAGGGGTTGTTTTTTAAGGGACAAAGTGAACTTGACTATGCAAGAGAGATTGGCGTTTCACAGCCTGCAGTGCATAAACGGAAAGTCCGTATTCTCAAGTCTTTGAAAAAACTTTTAGAAAATTGAAATTGGAGGGTTATTAAAATGCCGACATCTTCCCCTATACAAGCGAGAAGGAAATGCTTCTCACTTGTTCCTTGAAAACCGAATATCCGATTGTCTGAATACTTTCCTGACGGGGCCCCTGCTGGACAGGGGCAAGCGACGCTGGAGGATGCGCGAAAACCACCTGTAGAGGTTCTGGTACAGGCTGCAAACGAAGTCACCTATACATTTTTGTTCGGTTATGACAGCCTGCCAGATTTCCCCTCTATCAACGACGGCCAAATAAGGTGCCAAGCGGGTCCATCCGTCCAAAAAACAGCCTGTGGCAAGCTGTATCGCAATGACTCCGCCAGGGATAATGATACTTCCGTCCAGTCACAGCCCCCACCGAAATGGGGATCAAGCAATGAGGGCGGCCGACAGAGATCCTGCCGGGGGTGAGAGTCCCATGACGCGGTGAAGCCAGCCGCGGTTCAGATGGTCGCCCTACGGAGCCAGCGCCAGTGGCGCAGGCTTTTGCGCTTGGGGAAGTAGTGTCGAATACGAGCGCAGCAGAAGACAACACAAATGTGAAGTCTTAATATCAGAAGCTATGGGGATCGCTTCTGTCCAAAACCCGTTTACTGACCGGAACATGCCGTATGAGCAGCCATTCCAACCAGATGCGGGAGATGCGGAGGCGGTCCCTATTTTTGTGATATTAAGCCCAATATGCTGAGGAGGTGTATTCTGTGAAAACATATTGCAGACAGGAAATCAGCCGTGGTGACATTTACTATGCTGACCTGCGGCCAGTCATCGGGTCTGAGCAAGGTGGTATCCGTCCGGTACTCATTCTGCAGAACAATGTGGGCAACCGCCACAGCCCCACAGTGATCGCAGCCCCCATCACCAGCAAGATGGGAAAACCGCGGCTGCCTACACATGTTTGTTTGAATAGGCAAGCGAATGGATTGAGCTGTGGTTCCGTTATCCTTTTGGAGCAACTTCGCACTATTGATAAGTCCAGGCTCAGAGAGCGCGTTGGAGCATTAGACACCTCCGAGATGAAACAGATTGACTGGGCGCTTGGGGTCAGCGTCGGTCTGGCGGAAGGATATCGGTAGAATAGGTCAATTTATGAACATTTATTCTGTTGGTATTGGTGAATAGATGTTGCCGCCTTACTTGTGGTATTGTTTGAAAAAGCACTTGGAATAGGAAAACGAGGTGAAGCAAGAGTGGAGTACCGAAAAGTTTACTTCCGGATTCGCAGCCGCTATCAGTTCGATTCCGGCTGGCCGGCTGAGACTGACGCCGCCAAATTTCATGAAGAAAGCCGCAGCCTGTTCCAGAGTGTGGGCTGGGATCTACAGCCCGGTGGGGACAGCACATCTGATACCGTTACGAAAGGCTGGCAGGAGTTATACCTGCATCCGATGAACTTTAGTGGTATTATAGAGATGGACGAGATCCCAGCCATCCAAGAACTACTGAAGGATGCGAAATCGTTCTGCTGCTATGGCTTCGACTGCTACGAGAGGTATTGGGATATTACCGATGAGGAATATCTGGCACAGTTGGAGACCAAGCGCGAGGAGATCACACATGAAATTCTGGAACGGTGCCGGACAAAACGGAAAAACCTGTATATCACAGGCCCGGTTGCTTTAAATGTCGCTCAAAAGTTCTCTGTACACAGGCTCTGTGATAAAGAAGGCAAGCATAATCTTGCCAACCGCTTCGTGGGCGAACTGATGGAGCAGCTTGTTCAAGATGGCCTGCTGGTGACAACGAAAACCAGAAACGGTCTTGGTGTCCGCACGGCAACCGATGCAGAAATTAGCTCCCCACTGCCAGGGCAGCAGCAAATGACCCTGTAAATCGAGGTGCGATGGAATGGCAATTTATATTACGGGTGATACTCACGGCGACTTCCAACGCTTTGGGAGCAAATACTTCCCACAGCAGAAGGAGATGATCTGGGAGGACTATGTGGTCATCGCGGGTGATTTTGGAGGACTGTGGGATGGAAGCCAGAAAGATCAATATTGGTTGGACTGGCTGAACAAGAAGCCCTTCACCACCCTGTTCGTGGATGGGAACCATGAGAATTTTGACTTGCTGAACACTCTACCAGAAAAAGAATGGAATGGCGGACGGGTCCATGTGGTGCGGGAGCATATCCTGCACCTTATGCGGGGACAGGTCTTCGACTTCGGCGGCCTCACCTGGTTCACAATGGGCGGTGCGGCCTCCCATGATATTCAGGATGGAATTCTCGATCCAGCCGATCCGGACTTCGAACACCGGTATTGGCTGATGCGTCGGATGCGGTCCATGTTTCGGGTCAAGGGGGTAAGCTGGTGGGCCGAAGAAATGCCCAGCCAAGCAGAATATCAAGAAGCCCTGGCAAACTTGGAACGGGTCAACTGGACGGTAGACTGTGTTCTCACCCACTGCGCTCCCAGCGGTGTGGTGCAGAAGATCAATCCATCCTATGGAACGGATGAACTGACGGACTTTCTTGAAATGGTCAGCCAGCGGTGTAAATTCGCTTACTGGTTTTTCGGCCATTACCATGAGAATCGAATCATAGATCAGAAATACATCCTCCAGTGGGAAAAGATATCTGAACTGGGTTTTTAATCGCAATGGATCAGGGAGTGGGTAACCAGCATTCCCTGGTCTTTTATTCTGAACGGATTGGAAGACGCCAAAAGAGCAAAGAGATAGGCTACACAAAGGGGAAAAAGCGATTTTACATATATGGTAGAGCATAGGTGATATTTTGTTATCAGGAGGAAAAAATGACATTTGAAATTAAAGATTATTTTGAGACGCCCGTTATATTGGAGCCGAGGGTGGAATTGTACACGGTTTATGATTTTATGGGCAAAGAACTGCCTGGCCTTGCGATTGTTCTTGATATGCCTATCCAAGGAGCAGATGAGAAAGAACAGTTCGCTATTCTTACAAAATCTTTTGGAGAATTTATTGGCTTGAAAAACAGTGCATATGTCGATATAAACAACTGTCCCTTTGCGCCGCAGCTGCTCAATCGTGGATTTGCTAAAGATACTGGGCTCTACAAAGAAAGTGGGTTCTGCTCCTACCCTTTATGGACATTTGATGAAACCGTTCTGAAAGAAACCGGCGGTGAGAAGTACGAGAGATACGCACGGGCTTATGACGAGTATATGGAGTCCTCTTTTATAGGAATGATGGGTGCGGAAGATGAAACAGGCGAAGAAATATGTACAGGAATGATGATGTAATAAGTCCATAATACAGTCCGTGGCTGGACTGAGGAATACCAAAAGGCTCTGGTGAACTCGGAATGGGTCAACTGGACAGCGGACTGCGTTCTCGCCCACTGCGCTCCCAGCAGCGGAGTAATGACGCATACGGAGTGGCCCGATGTATATCCCGGAATGATTGTGGAATAGACGAACAGCCCGTCCTGTGATATGATGGTAGTAAGTCAAAAAGATTGGAGGACAGGCTAATGCCGGAAAAACAGAAGAAAACCATTCGGGAATTGACCCTCATGCTGATGTACCTGACCTCCTGGGAGGAACGGGATACACCGGAAATGCGGGCGGTCAAGAAGAAGGAACTGGAAAAGTATCCCCTTGTCCGCCGATGCTGGAAGGGCTATGACCACGACCTGCTGGACAAACTTTCAGAGGAAGGGCTGATCAACGCTGCCGGGCGAACCTATCCCGCCCTCATCACACCGGAGGGAGAAGCCGAAGCTCGGAAACTGCTGGCCCAATATGGAATTGATACAGAAGAAAGAAGGCGTCGCAGTGCGGAACGATAAACAAGAACAGGCGATCCGATCCAGCGCAGCGGAATACCTGACCTTTGTGGCCGCTACCGGTGACAGTACAGAGAGCATGGAAATGCGCTATGAGGATGAGAATATCTGGCTGACCCAGAAGATGATGTCGGCCCTCTATGATGTGGATGTTCGGACAATCAATGAGCACATCCAGAAGATCTATGAGGATGGTGAGCTGACAGATGAGGCAACTATCCGGAATTTCCGGATAGTTCAAACTGAGGGCTCCCGTCAGGTTAGCCGCCAGGTGAAGCACTACAATCTGCAGATGATCATTGCGGTTGGATTCAAGGTCAACAATGACCGGGCGGTCCAGTTCCGCAAGTGGGCCAATACCATCGTTAAGGACTACACTATTCAGGGCTGGGCCATGGACAGTGACCGGTTGAAAAACGGGGGTAGTGTACTTACCAAGGAATACTTCGACCACCTTCTGGAGCAGATCCGGGAGATTCGGATGTCTGAACGCAAGTTCTACCAAAAGATCACCGACATCTACGCCACGGCTCTGGATTATGATAAATCAGCCAAAACCACACGCCTGTTTTTTTCCGAGGTACAGAACAAACTCCACTGGGCGATCCACCGTCATACTGCGGCGGAGTTGATCGTGGAGCGAGCCAACGCTGAAAAACCTCACATGGGCTTAACTTCCTGGGAGCAGTATCCAAACGGAAAAATACAGAAGTATGATGTGTCCATTGCTAAAAACTATCTTTCCAGAGAGGAACTGCAGGCGCTGGAACGCATTGTGACCATGTACCTGGACTATGCGGAATACCAGGCAGGCCGCCATATCCCTATGACCATGCAGGACTGGTCACAGCGGCTGAATCGCTTCCTGGAATTCAATGAGCATGAGATCCTCCACGACACCGGCCGGGTGACGCATGAGATCGCCAAAGCCTTCGCAGAGAGCGAGTTTGAAAAATACCGGATTGTGCAGGATCGCATGTTTGAAAGCGACTTCGACCATTTCCTTGCCTTGGAGGAACAAGCAGAGAGAAAGAATGACTGACAAAAGAGAGCCGCCGGTTTCCAGACTGGCGGCTCTCTTTTACAGTTGCGGCAGAAAGATGGAGGCATATCGCTTTAGGAATCACAGCATTCTGTGCTGGTTTTCCAATGGGTACAAGATGGTGTTTTTTCACAATAGAACGACCAGAACAAATGTGCTATAATGACTTTGAAAATGTGTTGGAAGATAAAGAGGAAGGGGTGACCGAAGCATGAAGGAGCGAACCTACATTTGCTGTGATCTAAAATCGTTTTACGCAAGTGTGGAGTGCATCGAGCGTGGGCTGAATCCACTGGACACCAACCTCGTGGTGGCGGACCTGAGCCGCACTGAAAAGACCATCTGTCTGGCGGTCACACCTTCCCTGAAGGCTTATGGCATTTCCGGCCGGGCCAGGTTGTTTGAGGTGATCCAACGGGTCAAGGAGGTCAATAACCAACGGCAGCGGAATACCCCTGGCCGGCAGTTCACCGGCGCTTCCTCTCACGACCCGGAGGTACGGCGAAATCCTTCCCTGGCCCTCGACTATATCGTGGCTCCACCCCGGATGGCCCACTATATTGACTGGAGCACCCGCGTCTACAGCGTTTACCTCAAGCATGTGGCGCCGGAGGACATCTACCCATACAGCATCGATGAGGTGTTCATCGACGCCACCAGCTACCTGCAGACCTACCATCTGTCGGCCCGTGAATTTGCCCGGAAAATCATCCTCGACATTCTGCAGACGACCGGTATCACTGCTGCTGCGGGCATTGGGACGAATCTGTATCTGGCCAAGGTCGCCATGGACATTGGCGCGAAGCATGTCCCCGCCGATGAATACGGCGTCCGCATCGCAGAACTGGATGAGATGGGCTATCGCCGCTCCTTCTGGACCCACCGTCCGCTCACCGACTTCTGGAGGGTTGGAAAAGGCTATGCCGCCAAGCTGGAGGCACACGGCCTGTACACCATGGGAGATATTGCCCGGTGCTCCATCGGCAAATCCACGGACTACCACAACGAGGAACTGCTCTATAAACTGTTTGGTGTCAATGCGGAACTGCTCATCGACCATGCCTGGGGCTGGGAACCCTGCACCATTGCGGACATTAAGGCATACAAACCAGAAAACAAGAGCATCGTCTCCGGGCAGATCCTGCAGTACCCATACCCATTTGAAAAGGCAAGGCTGGTCATCCAGGAGATGGCCGATGCACTGGCGCTGGAATTGGTAGATAAACGGCTTGCGACCAACCAATTGGTTCTCACGGTCGGCTATGACATCGAAAACCTCAAGGGTACAGCCTACACCGGAGAGGTCACCACAGACCGTTATGGGCGCAAAATTCCCAAGCATGCTCATGGTACAGTCAATCTGGACGGATATACCTCCTCCGGCGAGGAGCTGCTCAAGGCAGCCACCAGCCTGTATGACCGGATTGTAGATAAAACCCTGCTGGCCCGCCGGCTGACCCTCTGTGCCAATCACCTGCTGGACGAGTCTTCTGTGCCGGAGGATCTGCCGGAGCAGATCGACCTGTTTACCGACTACTCTGCAAAGGAAAAGCAGAAAAAAGAGGCTGACGCCGCCCACGCACGGGAGAGAAAACTCCAGGAAACCATGCTGGGCATCAAAAAGCGTTTTGGCAAGAACGCCATCCTCAAAGGGCTGAATCTGGAGGACGGCGCCACAGCCAAGGAGAGAAACACCCAAATCGGAGGCCACAAAGCATGACCGGACCATATGATGATATCATCAACCTGCCGCACCCTACCTCAGCCAAGCACCCGAGGATGCCGCTCTCAGATCGTGCGGCTCAGTTTGCGCCCTTCGCGGCCCTGTCCGGCCACAGCGCCGCCCTTG
This sequence comes from Intestinimonas sp., assembly GCF_026169115.1. Taxonomy (GTDB): domain Bacteria; phylum Bacillota; class Clostridia; order Oscillospirales; family Oscillospiraceae; genus Intestinimonas. The sequence continues at coordinate 8,240 of NZ_JAPFEA010000135.1, forward strand.
CGGAAACGGCCCGGCTGACTGACCAGCGCATGGAGTTGGATGAGGACGCAAGGGCAGCCTTGGACTTAAAACAGCAACTGCTATTGGAGCGGATCAAAGAGCGGCCGGAAATCACGGCGACCTGGTTCCAGCCTGACGAGAAGAAAGACGGCGGCCGGTATATCGTATCAACCGGGAGGCTGAAAAGAATCCATGAGGCGGATCAGGTATTGATTCTGGCTGATGGCTTAAGGATACCGATAGGCGACATCGTTGAACTGGAAAGTGAGTGCATTCGGGGGCTTCTTTGAGAGAAATTGAAAAGCTGTGTACAGTGTTTGCGCCAACATACGACTAAATTTATAAGTTAAAACTGATAAAATTAGATTATATCAGTTGATTTTCAGTTGTAAATGGGATATACTGAGGTCAACGATAGAAAGGAGGCGCTCCAATCATGATCAAACGAGAACTGTATATGAAC
>NZ_JAPFEA010000046.1 GCF_026169115.1 Intestinimonas sp.
CAATATTTCCTACCAGGGGCTCTTTTTTGTGCTGTCCGCATAATCTGGGGCAGTTCAGTCCCAGGTATAGGGCCAAGGGGGCGGTTGTGTGCTTTCTCTTTGGCGGTATTTTGAATGCGTGAGAGTTCGAGTCGCTTTGAACCAGGAAAATGGTTGAGTGCATCTCCCAAATCCCCGCTTTCAGCCGGTCGGCTCCGCTATTTCAAAAGCCAAACTTTTACGACTAGTTTTCGTTTATTTTTCTCTTTTTACGAAAAACACCGCACCTTTGTACGGTGTTTTTTCTGTGCATCTTTTTTGTCAACACATTTTTGTCCGAGTGGGGAGACTCGAACTCCCGGCATCTTGCTCCCAAACGGTTGAACTAAATTTTTTCTGGTTATTTATAGTTATTTTTAATCATTTTCGATACATTTCGCTCACTATTTGACACTCTTACTTCCGCTGTTTCCGAGTGCTCCAACGCTGTCTGTGGTCAAACATGTGGTCAAAGAGCCCTTCTTGACCAGGCGCGGCATAACTACCATAGCCTGTTCAGAAGGGCTCTTTTCGCTGTTCGGATTTGGGGTATTGTACCTCTGTAGAGGCCGAGAAGCAAGATGTTTTTTTCGGGTCAGGCGTATCAATTTTTAACACGCCTATACAAAGAATAAAAGCCTGCGGACCGCAACCTATCTGTTCAGTAGCCACTGGATGCCCGCCACCGTCCGCTCGAGTCCATAGACAAAGTGGTTTCCGGGATTCAGATGGAACACCGTGTCGATGCCCTTGTTCTGGTAAAAGGTCCGGATCTCCTCTGTATTTTCCTGAACTGTTTTCAGGTCTGGATTGCGGGTCTTGGCCTCTTTGTCCCCCAGAGAGAAATAGATGCAGTCCGGCCGGCGCTTCGGTTCGTGGGAAAAGACGTATTCCTTGAAACCAGGAAACCACAAGGATCCGGACATACACCCTACCCGTGAGAACACATCTGTCTGGTAGATGGCGTACAGTGCGAACAGCCCTGCCAGAGAGTACCCAGCAATCCCACGCCATGCCGGAGGCCCGGGTAGCTCTTTTTCTGCCCTGGGTATGATCTCCTCCACCAGCAGCCGCAGATAGTCGTCTGCCCCTCCGGTGAAGGGATCCCCTTTCTTGAATGCCGCCGGGCTGTCCCATGGGGCCATGTCTCGGTTCCAAGCCAAATTGCTGATGGCAACCAAATTAAACGGTAGGCAACCGGTAGCCTGCGTGGTCTCATAGACCTTTTGTCCCTCGCCTGAGTATGTATTCAAGTAAATCATAGGGGCATTTGGTGCTGCGCACGGAAAGACAGCTATGTGCTTATCCTCAATTACAAATGTGTGCATGAATTCACCGGCTTTCTGATTTGTCTCTATTATAGCATAATTTTAACTCGGCGCAATTTTTAATGTTGAATTTTATGTATTTATGTTGTGATTTCCGATTGCATCTGGTATACTGCGAATTAAATAATAGAAAATTTTGTCATAGACAAGAGAAACAGATACAGAAAGGGTGATTTTATGACCGCAAACGAACAACTGGCCTCTGTGGGCCGGAATATCCAGGAAAAGGCCACCCTCATTTGGAATGTGGCAAATACCCTTTTTGGCGCATTCAAGCCCCATGAGTATGGCCTGGTGATCCTGCCGATGGTGGTCATTAAGCGGTTCCACGACTGCCTGTTGCCAACCCACCAGTCGGTGCTGGATACATACAAGAAGGTGGAGCATCTGGCGGTCAAGGAGGGCTTCCTGCGGACTGCCGCCGGATACCAATTCTACAACACCAGCCCTTTCACCTTTGAGACCCTTCGTGCAGACCCAGAGAATATCAATGACAACTTCCGAGCCTACCTAAACGGCTTTTCCGACAATGTGCAGGACATTCTCTCCCGCATGAATTTCAGCGCCCAGATCGACCGCATGGAGGAGGCGGGCCTGCTTTATCAGGTCATCGTAGACTTCTGCTCTGACAAGGCGGATATGAGTACGGAGAAGATCAGCGCCGTGGACATGGGCTACATTTTTGAGAACTTGGTCCAGCGATTTTCTGAGTCTTACAACGAGGAGGCCGGAGCGCACTTCACCAGCCGGGACATCATTTACCTGATGTGTGATCTGCTGGTGACTGGTGACCAGAACGCCTTCAATGGGGAGGGTATCACCAAGACGGTCTACGACATGACAATGGGTACCAGCCAGATGCTTACCTGCATGGAGGAGCGGCTGAAACAGTTGGATGCCGATGCGGATGTCACCTGTTTTGGACAGGAACTGAACCCCTTCACCTTTGGTATCGCTAAGGCTGACATGCTGATCCGTGGGGGCGATCCCGACAACATGCAATTCGGCGACACGCTGGACGACGACAAGTTCGAGGGCTACCAGTTTGACTACTGTATCTCCAATCCCCCCTTCGGCATCGACTGGAAACGGGAGGCCGCTGCGGTGGAGGCCGAGCATAAGAAAGGTTCCGCTGGCCGCTTCGGCCCCGGCCTCCCCAGCAAGAGCGACGGGCAGATGCTGTTCCTGCTCAACGGCCTGTCCAAACTGAAACCGGAGGGCCGTATGGCCATCATCCAGAACGGCTCCTCCCTGTTTACCGGGGACGCCGGTTCCGGTCAGTCGGAGATCCGCCGGTACCTGATCGAGAACGACTGGCTGGATGCCATTGTGCAGCTCCCCAACGACAGTTTTTACAATACCGGCATCGCCACCTATGTATGGATCATCACCAAGGACAAGCCCTCGGAGCATATTGGGAGGGTCCAGCTCATTGACGCCAGCAAGTGCTATGAGTCCCGCCGGAAGTCCATTGGCAACAAGCGGGTGGACATCACCGAGTCCTGCCGGGAGCTGATCGTCCGGGCCTACGGGGAGTACCGGGATCAGATCTATGAGCGGGAGCTGGAGTCCGGGACAAAGCTCGTCTGCAAGAGCCGGGTGTTGGACAGCGTGGCCCTGGGCTACAACAAGATCACTGTGGAAAGCCCCCTACTGGACGAGGACGGGAACAAAGTGCTGAAGAAGGGCAAGCCCGTTGCCGACCCGAAAAAGCGGGACACGGAGAATGTGCCGCTGGACGAGGATATCGACACTTATTTCGCCCGTGAAGTTCTGCCCTATAACCCGGATGCCTGGATCGACAAGAGCAAGACCAAGGTGGGCTACGAGATCCCTTTCACCCGCACCTTCTATGAGTACAAAGAGATCGAGCCTGCGGACCAGATCGCCCAACGCATCGAGGAGCATGAGCACGCCCTGATGCAGAAACTCCACGACCTGTTTGGGAAGGACGGTGAGTGAAATGACCCCGGCGAAGGGTTTTTCGGAGATGAAGGACAGCGGGATTGAGTGGATTGGTGAGATTCCGGTACATTGGGAAATTGCTCGAATGAAATCCATTCTCGAAAATGTATCAATCAAAAACCATCCAGATGCTGAGGTTCTTTCGCTTTACCGTGACTATGGTGTCCTTCCTAAAAATTCAAGAGACGACAATCATAATGAAGTCATGTCGAACTGGACACCCAATAAGGCAAATACGCAATATTCTACTTGGCAAGATACGCTTACCAAGATGCGGAAAAACCGCTTTATTCCGTCAGGGTTTGGAATTCATACCCTAAAAAAGAAGTTCTCTTACAGGGGGAGTAAGTCATGCCAGACAACGAAAAACAATTTGAACAGGATATTGAATCCTTTCTGATCTCCCCTGCTGGCGGCTGGCAGAAGGCCTCTGACGCAGGCTATCGGACCTCTATGGACTCCGGTATGGCCCTGGACTTGGATACCCTGGTAGGATTCATCAAGGCCACCCAGCCCATCCAGTGGCAGCGGTTTGAAAAGCAGTGCAACTCCGGCCCGGAGAAGAAGTTTTACAAGGCATTTGAGAATGCAGTGGAGAATGACGGCTTGATCAGCGTCCTGCGCCACGGGTTCAAGCACCGGGGGATCGAGTTCCGAGTTTGCTACTTCAAGCCGGAGTCCACCCTGAACGATGTGGCCGTCAAGCACTATGGCCAGAATATCTGCCAGTGTGTCCGCCAGTGGCACTACTCCGGGCAGAACAACAACAGTGTGGACATGATATTGGCTGTGAACGGCATCCCGATAGTGGCCATCGAGTTAAAAAACCAGCTCACCGGCCAGAGCGTGGACAATGCCAAGCGGCAGTGGATGTTTGACCGGGACCCTAAGGAACCGGCGTTCCTGCTGAACCACCGTGTCCTGGTGTTTTTCGCCGTGGATCTCTATGAGGCGGTGATGACCACCAAGTTGGACGGGGCCAAGACCTACTTCCTCCCCTTCAACCAGGGCAGCAACGGCCCCGGCAGGGATGGCGGCGCAGGAAATCCACCATCCGCCGATGGAGACTATGTGACCTCCTACCTCTGGAAAGATGTCTTGCAGAAGGACAGCCTGTTGGACATCATCCAGAAGTTTGTCAATCTCCAGGTGAAGAGGGAGAAAGTACCCCAGAAGGTTGGCACCCAGAGGGAGATCACCAAGAAGTCCGTCATCTTCCCCCGGTATCACCAGATGGATGTGGTGCGGCAGTTGGTCCAAGATGTCAGAACCAATGGCCCCGGCAAAAATTATCTGGTGCAGCACAGCGCCGGTTCCGGGAAGTCCAACTCCATCGCATGGACTGCCTACCGGCTCGCCAGCTTGCACGATGACAACAACAAGCCCATTTTCAACTCCGTAGTCATCGTGACTGACCGTACGGTGCTGGATGCCCAGCTCCAGGAGACCATCTCCGGCTTTGACCACACCTTGGGTTCCGTGGTCACCATCGATGAAAAGAAGTCCTCTAAAGACCTGCGAGATGCTCTGAACGACGGCAAGCGGATCATTGTCACCACCTTGCAGAAGTTCCCCGTCATCTATGAGCAGGTGGATGACACCACCGGCAAGTCCTTTGCCATCATCGTGGACGAGGCCCACAGCAGCCAGACCGGGCAGAGCGCCATGAAGCTGAAAATGGCCCTGGCGGATACCCATGATGCCCTCAAGGAGTATGCGGAGCTGGAGGGCAAGGCGGAGGATGAATTGGAGGACGCTGAGGACGGTTTAGTACGGGAGATGATCACCCACGGCAAGCACAAGAATCTGAGCTTCTTCGCCTTTACTGCCACGCCAAAGAACAAGACGCTGGAGATGTTCGGGGAGGAGTACGCAGACGGCTCCTTCCACCCTTTCCATATCTATTCCATGCGCCAGGCCATTGAGGAAGGTTTTATCCTGAACGTGCTGGAGAACTACACCACCTACAAAACCTGTTTCCAGATTGCCAAGAATACTCCGGACAACCCGGAGGTGCCTACTACAAAGGCCATCAAGACCATCCGGCGCTTTGAGGAACTGCATCCCCATAATTTGCAACAGAAGGCAGCCATTATTGTGGAGACCTTCCGGGATGTGACAAAGCACAAGATCGGCGGGAAGGGTAAGATGATGGTTGTCACTGCCTCCCGGCTTGCGGCCGTTCGCTATTACCATGAGATTAAGGCTTACTTGGAGGCAAATCACTATGATGATATCGAGATCCTGATTGCCTTTTCCGGCAGCATCAAGGACCCGGACGAGGCAGATGGACCAGAGTACACCGAAAGCGGCATAAACCGGGATAGAGCCGGTAACCGGGTCAGCGAGGCGCAGACCAAGCAGGTATTCCACGACGAGGGTAATGTGTTGATCGTGGCGGAGAAGTACCAAACCGGCTTTGATGAGCCGCTGCTGCACACCATGATCGTGGACAAGAAATTGCGAGATGTGAAGGCAGTCCAAACATTGAGCCGTCTGAACCGTACATATCCCGGTAAAGAAGATACCTACATTCTGGACTTCGTGAACACCAAAGAGGAGATCTTGGAGGCCTTCCAGCCATACTACCAGGAGACCAGCCTCACCGAGGAGATCAATGTCGATCTGATTTATAAGACCCAGAAGCAACTCCGGGAGTTCAAACTGTATAATGACAGCGACATTGAAGCTGTCACTAAGATCTATTTTTCTCCAGATGCAAAAGAGGTTGGCTCGGTGCAGGCGAAGATCTCCAATGCCCTGCTTCCCGTTGCCAAGGCTTACAATCAGTTAAGCAAGGATGACCGCTACCAGTTCCGCCGCCTGATCCGGACCTTTGTGAAGTGGTATAACTACATTTCGCAGATCGTGCGGATGTTTGATAAGGATCTCCACAAGGAATATCTGTTCTGTTCCTACTTGTCAAAATTGATTCCAGCAGAACCCTCTACGCCCTGGGACCTCGATAACCGAGTAAAACTGGAATACTACCGGCTGGAGAAAACTTTTGAGGGTGCGATTGCCCTGGAGGAAAAGCCCACCGCTCTGGAGCCTGCCAAAACTAAAAAGGCTGTGACCATGAATACAAAAAAAGATCCTCTCGATGTAGTGATTGTGACAATCAATGAGACTTATAAGGGTTCGTTCACTGAAGCAGATCGGGTTTTAATTGGAACTTTGCGTGAGAAGTTGCTGGCGGATAAAAAACTCCGTAAGGCAGCCAAAGTGGATGGACAGCAGATCTTCGAGAAGAATGTGTTCCCCAAAATTTTCGACCAGACGGCTCAAGCATCTTACATCGAGAGCACGGAGACTTATACAAAACTGTTTGAGGATACTGCTAAGTATAACGCCATCATGGTTGCCTTGGCAAAAGAACTGTATCGGGAACTTCGGAACGGTCAGGAGGGATAATGATGCCGAGAGCAAAGAAAGACGGACAGCATATCAACTGCTACATCGACAGAACCCTTTGTGAACGGCTGAAGGCCTATGCAGATGAAAAGGGGCAGACTATGACGACTGCGCTGGAGAGGATCCTGAAACAACATTTTGAAGAAGAAAACAGAAAAACTATTGACAAGGATGATATGGAGGCATCACGGTGAATGGTCAAGGAAAACTATTGACTCATTTTCTAAAAAATGCAGACAAGCTTGTCATTCCAGTATATCAGCGTAATTATGACTGGAAAGAGGAACATTGCAAAAAACTCTACTCTGACCTTGTTAAAACTGTCAGGGAGGGGAAACGTTGGCACTTTTTCGGCGGTATCGTATCTGTCAGCGACCCTATGGGCAGTAGCTCAGACTACCTGGTCATTGATGGGCAACAGCGGATCACAACCGTATCCCTTCTTCTCCTGGCCATCGCCAACTTTGTGAAGGCCGGCATTGTCACGCCCAAAGATCCCAACCTGTACGATGTGATCACGAAGAAGTATCTGGTTGATGAGATCAATCCCAAACAGCGCAAAATGAAGCTGAAGCCCATTAAAGGCGATCAGGACTCTTACGACCGACTCTGGGGCGATCCTTCTGAGTACAATCAGAGTTCACGAATTACCCAGAACTACCTGTATTTCTACAACCAGATCCAACGGGATGACATCAGCGTAGATCAGTTGTTTTCTGCAGTTGAAAAGCTCCAAATCATTGACATCACCCTGACGCCCCCAGACGATGATCCGCAGCTTGTTTTCGAGAGCCTCAATTCCACGGGACTGGACTTGAACGAGGGCGACAAGATCCGGAACTTTGTCCTGATGCGTCGCTCTATGGAGGAGCAGGAACAGTTCTACGATGACTACTGGAGTCCGATTGAGAAGAACGCCGGCTATGACAAGCAGACCAACTCCTATGATGTCAGCCCCTTCATTCGGGACTACCTGGGCATCAAGGAACGACGTCTGACAGCCATGAAGGAGATCTACCAGGAGTTCAAGGACTATGTGGAAAAGCGCGGCCAGATCGAGGATGTCCTCAAAGAGTTGCGGGACTATGCGAAGAGGTATAACAAGATCCGCTCTGGCAGCCCTGAGTTCCCCCTCAGACTGAGAGCCTCCTTGTATCGACTAAATCGGTTTGAAAGCAGCGTCTGCCGTCCGTTCCTGATGGAGGTATTCCGACTCCAGGAAGAGGATCTGCTCTCACTGGATACTGTGGCCGAGGTCTGCCGCATTGTGGAGGCATATCTGCTCCGCCGCCTGATTTGTGACCTGCCTTCCAACACACAGAGCAAGGTGTTCCTCACCCTTTGTAATGACATCAAGCGGCTGGACGGCACTTACGATAGTTTCCTGGAGAAAATGAAGTATGTGCTGGGCAGCAAAAAAGAGAAGGCTGCCTTCCCCACAGATGAGGACTTTGCGGAAGGGCTGAAAGCGAAAAACATCTATACCATGCCAACCCGGTACAAAGCCTATATTTTTGAGCGCCTGGAGAATGGGGATAGCTCTGAATATAAAGAGATCTACAACCGGCTGGACAGCGGCGAGTACACCATTGAGCATATCATGCCACAAAAGTTGACTCCCGCTTGGGCGGCTGAACTGGGTGACGATGCAGAGAGCATCCATGATCAGTGGCTCCATCGGCTGGCAAACCTGACATTGGCTGCATCAGCCTACAATATCCGGTACAGTAACGCCTCCTTCCAGGAAAAGAAGACTATGAAAGACGGTTATCTCCAAAGCGGCCTGAAGATGACCCAGCAGATCGCGAAAGCAGACCACTGGGGCCTTACTGAATTGGAGGAACGCTGTAGCAGCTTGATCCAGCAGTGCATCTGCCTCTGGCCATATGCGGACACTACATATACGCCCCCGCAGAAACAGTATGATGAGATTGCTCTGGATGATGACGCAACCTTTACCGGCAGGCAGCTGGTGAAGTATCGTTTCCGTGGGAATGAGCACGAAACGACTACCTGGGTGGATATGTATGTCGCAGTCCTCAAGGAGTTGCACAATGTTGATACCGCATACCTCAATTACCTCGCAGATGCTGATGACAGCGTAGATCTGGCCAGCCAGTTTTCTCGGAGTGAAAACGGAGCGGATGCGTCGGCGATGGTTACGGACGGCATCTATGTCAATACTGGCACCTCGACGCAGCACAAGATCAATATGCTTCGGCGCCTGTTCGAGCATTATGGGCAGGATCCCTCTGATTTGGTGTTCTTCCTCAATGAGAAACGGGATGATGAGGAATCCAGCCAGCGGCATAAAATCCGCAGAGCGTACTGGACACAGGTTTTACCGAGCATCCAGGAAGTGACCGGATCGTTCAAGTATGTGTCACCCACGAAGAATAACTATCTCTCAGGTTCTACAAATAGCCCAGGGGTTCAGCTGTCTTGCGTTGCCAACTATAATCAGGCCCGGGTCGAGATCTATATTGACACGGGGGATGGAGCCAAAAACCAGCAGATTTACGACAATCTGAAGAAACATCAGGCGGAGATCGAAGAGACCTATGGACGACCGCTGATGTGGTACAACCAGGAGGGAACTCGTTCCTGCAAAGTGTATGATGAACTGCTGGATGTCAGTGTAACAAACCGGGATGACTGGATTAAAATGATGAAATTCCACAGTGAGCGCGGAGCAATGCTATTGCGGGCTGTGACGCCTTATTTACCTTGATTCTTGAGTTATTTAGTTGCTTATCTTGTGGACAGGGATTCACTGCTTCATAATGGAAAAACCGTTAGAGGATTCAGATGGACTAATCCAATTGAAGAAAATCATCCATAGAAAAATCGGAAAACCTGGTGGGTTTACGATGAGAATCATAAAACGATTGCATAGCGTTTGCAGAGAAAGGAAAGCGGAAAAGATGAACGTCATCTGTTTCGGTGATTCCAACACCTACGGCTACGATCCCCGCTCCTATCTGGGTGGTCGCTATGACACGGATAGCCGGTGGGTGGATATTCTGGCCGAGGAAACCGGCTGGACCGTCCGTAACCTGGGGGAGAATGGCCGGGAGATCCCTGCATCGGCACCTGTCTTTTCTGCTGACACGGATCTGCTGATCGTTATGCTGGGCACCAACGACCTGCTCCAAAGCAGAAGCCCGGAACAGGCCGCTGAGAGGCTGGAGCGTTTTCTGTCCAGCCTTTCCCTGGATCGAAGTAAAATTCTGCTGATCGCCCCGCCGCCGGTGAAACGGGGCGCGTGGGTTCCCAACCAGCAGCTCATTGACGATTCCCATACCTTTGCCCAATGCTGTCGGTCCTTGGCAGAGCGAAGGAACCTCCGCTTTGCCGACACCGGAAAGTGGGACATCGCCTTGACCTATGACGGCGTACATTTTACGGAGCAGGGGCACAAGACCTTTGCGGCCAGACTTCTGGAGGAATTTAAATGAAACGAATGATACCCCTGCTTCTTTCTATTCTGCTGCTGGCCGGATGCGGCGGGAATGCCGCTGACGGCGCCTATGAGCAGATCGACCAGGAAGAAGCCAAAGAAATGATGGACACCCAGGAGGTCATTATCCTGGATGTGCGGGAGCAGGACGAGTACGATAGTGGGCACATCCCCGGCGCTGTCCTGCTGCCGGTTGACACCATCGATGAGGATACCGCCGCTGCGGTCATCCCAGAAAAGGACTCCACTGTCCTGGTCTACTGCCGCAGCGGAAACCGTAGCAAGACCGCCTCCTCCACGCTGGCCGACTTAGGCTACACCAATATCTACGAATTCGGCGGCATCAACACCTGGCCCTACGACACGGAGCCGTGAGGGCTCAAAAACTACATCGCCATAGTCAAAGAAAACGGGATCGACCAATCGGTCGATCCCGTTCTTTTTGATTAGGAGTGTTTCAGCCACTCCACATATTCCTCCAAAGTGATAATATCCCGGTCACACTTCTTTTTCATCTCTCTGGCCTGCTCGCTCCAGGCGTAGAAGTCGGTGTCGGAGATACGGCCTGCCTTGATCCAGGCAAAACGCTTCTTGTATTCCTTGCGGTAAGCCTTGAACACCGGGTCGTCAGACTGCTTCTTAGTCCACTGCTGGAAGGCCCCGGCCTCCCGGCAGGTCTGCTGCCCCTCGGCCACCGGACGCTCACAGTACTCCGCGCTGACCCGTCCGGTCTGGGGGAACCAGCGGCCGCAGTTCTTGCAGCGCCGCACGGTGATCCCACGCTCCACGCAGCTGCGCAGAGCGTAGTCGATCATGTCCCGAATGGAACCGGAGTACAAAACAGGGGAGCACCGTCCCGGCTCCACTGGCTCAAAACCAAGGGGGATGGGCCGGAAGGCAAACAGCTCCGGATCCTTAGGCGAGTCATAGCGGTACTGCTGGGACGCCTGCTGCTGGGGATCCCGTCCGGCTCCGTCCACATCCAGCACCAGATCAAAGAATCTCTCAACCTGTTTCTGATACTGGGGCAGCAGCTCCGGGAGTGCCTTCAGCTTCTCCAGCATCTGCTGGTCCTCCGGGCTTCCCCGGTCACTGAAGACGCCCATTCTGGAGAAGCGGTCGTACCAGCGCACATACAGAAGCTCCAGATAGATGTGCCGGCTCTTCAACTGCCCCAGCTCCACCATGGCGTCGGTGCCGGCCTGACGGTCATCCTCTGTGATGAGCCGGCTCCAATTCTCTGCGATCCGTTGGAGAAAGGGTGTTATCTCTCCGCAGTCCAGTTCTAAAAAGGACAGCAGGCTCTCCAAAAACGGCAGCTCCCGGCAGGTTGCCGGTGCGCCCTGGATCCCGGCAGGGTCATACTGGAAGCACTCTTTCTTTTCGGAAAAATACATTTTTGCGTACCACATAGGCGACTCCTGAATTAGACAATTATAAAATATAAATAAAATAGCCTTGACAAGGGCGCTATGGCGTGTTACCATGTCCACACAGCGAACTGTCTATTATTTGTTATAATGAGTCTAACATCTGGCAGGCGGTTTGTCAATCAAAAAAGTCGGGGCGCCGACAGGAACCTTGAAAACTGAATACCCATCACCAGAGACGATACTCAGCCGGGGAAGTGTGCCGGGATGCTGTTGACCAGGACAGGCAACAGAGCGCGCCAAGGCAGAAGAAAACGCTGTGCGCGTCAGACAAGGCCGCAGGGCAGGAACGGGTATGGTGCATGGCCGCAAGTAAAAAAGCCGCCAAACTGCTGCAACAGTCTGGCGGCCCGCTGCGTTTCGGAAACACAGCCTGATCTGCTGTTCAGTTTACCAGAACGACCTCCGAAACGCAAGAAGAAAATCACAACAGGAATTGGATCGGAGGTATCAATATGAAACAGTCACAGTGTACCAGCTACGAGAATCTTCCGCTGTTCCTCAACGCACACCTGCTGTCAGAGGTGCTGGGTGTGTCCATCTCCACCGCCTACGAGTTGTTCCACGAGCCAGGCTTCCCGGTGCTGCGTGTGGGCAGCCGAATGGTGGTACCCAAAGAGAAGTTCATTCAGTGGGTGGAGGAGCGGTCTGGAGGTGCCAAATGAGAAAGCAGAACTGGCCCAAGCGGGACCCCATCAAAAACTATTTTCCTCTGCCTAATGAGATCTATGCTCTGGGGCTGTCCTCCACGGCCATCGCGGTCTACGGCTATCTGCTTCATCGGGAGGATCGAAAGACCTATCAGTGTCTGGCCAGCTACCGGATGATCGGTGAAGCCATCGGGAAGTGCACCAACACCGTGCGCAAGTATGTGATGGAGCTGGAGGAACGGGGACTCATCCGTACCGAGCGCACCACCATCACCACCCAGGACGGCCGCAGACAGAATGGTTGCCTGCTCTACACCATCCTGCCAATCCAAATGGCCATCGACCAGTTCTATGAGCGGCAGATGTGTGCAGCGGAGGTGGCTGCGGAGCGGCAGAGAGTTGAACAGCGCAGAGCGGCCTATGAACAGAAACGAGGTGAGACGGTATGCTGACCCAGATGGTGGATCAGCTGATCCAGCAGGAACCAACTCTGCTGGCACAGCGCACGGTTGACACAAGGAGGTACATCATGGACCAGTGGGACCGCACGCACAGAGACCCCATTGATGAAAACGCTCTGGCGGTGTTCCTCTGTGATGAAACGCACAGTAGCTTGCCCGAGGAACAAAAGATATTCGCCAGAGAGAAAGGGGCGGAGGTAAGGGACTGCTATCGCAACACGCTGTTCCGCCTCCTCCTGTGTGGGGAGATGCTGCGATGCGGTATGGTCACCGGAGCGGAGGAGTACTGCCGAGTGTTCCTGCCTGCAACGGTCGGCGCTCTTGACAGAAGCGTTCCCCCATGCAGCGGCCTGTGATGAGTTGTGTGCGGCGATGGCAGTGCAGGTAGAGTACACGCCCCACCCAAGATGCAGGGCACGGTGTGCGGGCTGTGTGCGCCAAGCGTCCGGCTCTCCCAAACCAAAATGTTCGGGTGCAGCAGTCGGTCGATTTTAGTGCAGGATAAAGG
>NZ_JAPFEA010000089.1 GCF_026169115.1 Intestinimonas sp.
CCACTTGCCTCTGTAGCTCAGTTGGTAGAGCAGGGGACTGAAAATCCCCGTGTCGCTGGTTCGATTCCGGCCGGAGGCACCAGCATTTCCCCGGAGGATACTTCGGGTATCCTCCGGGGAGATCCTTCTTCCCCAGCATCAAATGCAGGTCAGTTGCATAACATGGACTGTGACTTGCAGGTGTAGCTCATCTGGTAGAGCGCCACCTTGCCAAGGTGGAGGTAGCGAGTTCGAGCCTCGTCACCTGCTCCAGCAAATGATAACAGAAGCAAGAAATTGCTTCTGTTATCCATATGGCGACATAGCCAAGTGGTAAGGCAGAGCTCTGCAAAAGCTCCACCCCCAGTTCGAGTCTGGGTGTCGCCTCCAAAAAGAAAGACACGCTTTAGCGTGTCTTTCTTTTTGGGTTCCGGCGGCATAAGCCGCCTCCACCCTTCAGAGACTGCACATGCTCGGCGGAAGTGAATTCCGCCTGCGCCGAGGTTTTAGCCTTCGGCCAAAACGCTCGTACGGCGCAAACGCGCCGTCCCACCGTGTGGGGCCCGTTTCGGTCTGCATCTTTTGGGGATACCTCGGGAAACTAAAATGCTCGGATGAAATGAAGCCCGCCTGCGCCAAGGTTTTGGCCTTCGGTCAAAACGCTTGTACGGCGCAAATGCGCCGCCCCGCTGTGCAGTGGCCCATTACTTTTTCACTCTTCACGATTCACTCTTCACTAAAATAAGGAGTCCTTTCCATGCCCACCCTGGACCAGATCCGCGCCTGCTTCTCCGGCGACCGCTTTGCTGCTGACACCGTCGGCATCTCCATCGACGCCGCCGAGCCCGGCTATGCCCGCTGCTCCATGGCCGTCCGCCCCATCCACCTCAACGCCAACTCTGTTCCCATGGGGGGCGCCGTCTTCACCCTGGCCGACTTTGCCTTTGCCGTGGCCGCCAACGGCCACAGCACCCAGGTCACTGTCACCCAGCAGGCGTCGGTCACCTTCCTCGCCCCCTCCCGGGGCAAGGTCCTTGTCGCCGAGGCCAAATGCCTGAAGGCGGGGCGCACCACCTGTCTCTACGCCGTGGACGTCACCGACGATCTGGGGGCCCGGATTGCCCACCTCACCGTCAACGGCTTCACCACCGCTCCCCCGCCGCTCAACCCCGACTGACCACAGTCCTTTCCCACAGCGCCCGCTTTTGCGGGCGCTCTTTTCATGTCCGCCCCCCTCCTCCTTCCCCGCTGCACCCTCCCGCCCGGAAAAAGGTATGATAAAACATCATACTTCCCAAACCAGATACATCCATTATAATAAGAAATAATGAACGGCAGCCCTTTCCCATTGCACCAAGAGCGCGGCAGACAGGCCGTGTGTTGAGACAAGAAGGAGTGACCTAAAGGATGGACAATGAGAAAAAAACCTCCCTGGCCAGCCGCATCCCCCCAAAGGTGTGGCTGCTGATTTCCTTTGCGGCAGCAATCGTGGCATGGTATATCCTCTCGATCCTGCCTGCAACCTCTCGCGGCTTCCCCAATATCATCGTGACCACTCAGGGCCTGCTCACCATGATCCAGCGGGGCGTCTTCTGGGCGGACCTGGGCAGCAGTCTGATCTCCGTCTTCGCCGGCTACGCCCTGGGCTTTGTCATCGCCCTCCCTGTGGCCATCATCATGGCCTGGTACATGCCGGTGCGCAACATTCTGGAGCCCTGGATCCAGTTCATCCGCAACATCCCCCCTCTGGCCTATGTGCCCCTGATCGTCATCTGTGCCGGCGTGGGCCGGCGGCCCCAGATCATCGTCATCACCATCGCCTGCTTCCTCATCATGTGTGTGACCATCTATCAGGGCGTTATCAACGTGGATGAGACCCTCATCAAGGCCGCCCGGGTCCTGGGCGCCACTGACCGGGACATCTTCGTCCGCGTCATCGCCCCCGCCACCCTGCCCTTCATCCTCACCGCCGTGCGGCTGGGCGCTTCGGTGGCCCTCACCACGCTGATCGCCGCTGAGTCCACCGGCGCTATGGCCGGTCTCGGCATGCGGATCCGTTCCCTCAACAACACCTTTGAGTCGGCCCCCATGCTGGCTTACGTCATCATCATCGGTATCATAGGCATCACCATGGAGACCGTCATCAAATACTTGGAAAGGAAGCTGACAGGATGGCAGGAGAAGAGAGAGATCTGATCTTAAAGATCGATAATGTCCGCAAGGTATACAACACCCGCAACGGCGAAATGGTGGCCCTCAACGGTGTGGACCTGGACATCTATGAAAACGAGTTTATCTGCGTGGTCGGTCCCTCCGGCTGCGGCAAATCCACCCTCCTCAACATCATCGCCGGCCTCCACGACGCCACCTCCGGCGCCGTCTACTGCAAGGGCAAGAAGGTCACCGGGACCGGCACAGAGCGGGGCGTGGTCTTCCAGCAGTACGCCCTCTTCCCCTGGCTCACCGTGAAGAAGAACGTCATGTTCGCCCTGGAGATGAAGGGTATCAAAGGCAAAGAGGCCGAGGAACAGGCCATGAAGTACCTGGAGAAGGTGGATCTGGTCAAGTTCGCCGACCATTACCCCAAGGAGCTCTCCGGCGGCATGAAGCAGCGCGTCGCCATCGCCCGGGCCTACGCCGCCGACCCCGAGGTCCTTTTGATGGATGAGCCCTTCGGCGCTCTGGACGCCCAGACCCGCACCCAGCTCCAGACCGAGCTGCTGGAGACCTGGGAAAAGGACCGCAAGACCTGCTTCTTCATCACCCACGACGTGGAGGAGGCCATCATCCTGGCCCAGAAGGTCATCATCATGTCGGCCCGCCCGGGACGGATCAAGTCCATCATCAACATCGATATCCCCTACCCCCGCAACCAGGAGACCAAAATGACCCCCCGCTTCCTGGAACTCAAAAACGAGATCTGGAGCCAGGTTTACCAGGAATATCTGGAAGTGCGGAAGTAACCAAGATTGGAACGGCTCTGCCGTTGCAATAAAAGGATCTGACCCTGTCTACATCAAATCATAGGAGGAATAAACGTGAAAAAGTTTCTTGCCATGCTCCTGACCGTGACTATGCTGGGCGGCGTCCTGGCCGGCTGCGGCGGCGGCAGCACCGCCACCCCCGCCCCTGAGAGCAGCGCCCCTGCCGAGAGCGGTGCCCCCGAGACCACTCCCGTGGAGACCGTGGACCTCACCGTGGGCTTCATGTCCAACTACGGCAGCCTGTGGAGCGCCATCACCGCTGAGAAGAAGGGCTATTTCGCCGAGGAGGGCCTCAATGTCACCCTCACCGGCTTTGACTCCGGCCCCAACATCATCGCCGCCATGGAGAGCGGCTCCGTCAACTTCGGCTACATCGGCGACGGCGCCCACAAGCTCTGCGTTCAGGGCAATGCCGCCATCATCGGCCTGTCCCACATCTCCAACGGCGACGCCGTCATCGGCGGCCCCAACGTCAAGACCCTGGAGGACCTGAAGGGCAAGACCGTGGCCTACTCCTCCGGCACCTCCAGCGAGACCATCCTCACCAACGCCCTCAACAGCGTGGGCCTCACCATGAGCGACATCAAGGCCATGGACATGGACGCCTCCGCCGTGGTGACCGCCATGCTCTCCGGCGGCGTGGACGCCTGCGCCATCTGGTCCCCCCAGAGCCTGACCATCATGGACGAGATGGCCGACGCCACCAAGCTGGCTGAGAACGTGGACTACTCCGACATCAGCATCTCCCTGGCCAGCTGGATCGCCAAGCCCGACTACCTGGAGGCCAACCGGGACGTGGCCGTCCGCTTCATGCGGGCCATCTTCAAGGCCATGGACTACGCCGCCCAGGAGGAACACTACGAGGAGGTCTCCCAGTGGGTGGCCGACTACCTGGCTCTGGACGTGAACGCCGTGCTGCCCCAGGCCCGCGGCGACGCTGAGTGGCTCACCGGCAAGGACGTGGTGGCCGGCATCGCTGACGGCTCCGTGGAGGGCTATTACCAGCTCCAGCAGGAGATGATGGTGAATTCCGGCGCCATCACCGCCGAGGAGCAGCGCCCTGTCTCCGAGTATGTGGATATGGAGCTCATGACCGAGGCCGGCAGCTACTAAGCCAGGCTTCTACATACCGGACGAACAAGCCCGGAAGGGGCGGCGGCTGAAGCGCCGCCGCCCCTTTTTCCTGTCTGTATTTACACAAGCCGTCCCATCCGGTACAATAGAGGCAGTACCATTGGAAGGAGGGAGCAAGGATGCTTCTGCTGCTCTCCGCCGGTCTGATGACCGGCTCTCTGCTGGTCCTCGTCTCCAAGAAAAACCGGGAATCCCTGCTGCTCTTCGGCATGTGCCTGAGTCTGACCCTGTTTTTGGCCGGGATCATGGTCCTCATCGCCAAGAAGGGTGGGATCTCCGATGAGCTGGAAGTCTTCCTCTTCTTCTCCCACAAGTTCCGGCTCTGGCTCCAGTACCGTTTTATCACGCTGGACCAGTTGGGCTATCTCATCGCCATCGGCCGGCACCTTTTCCCCCTCTTTTTGCTGGAGATGGCCATGAGCTATTCCATGCTCTCCGCCGTGCGGAAAAATCCCGTTCTCCGCCGCCTGGCCCTGGTCCTCCCCGTGGTCACGCTGGTGCTCTACTGGCCGGCCCTCTACCGTCTCCTGGTCCCTATGTGGGAGGGATTCCGTGCGCTCCTCTACTATTTCTCCTACTTCTGGGTGGTGGGATACGTCCTTCTCGCCATCTTCCTGCTGGTCTACGAGTTCCTCTCCATCACCATGAACTTCTGCCGCCGGCAGTTTTTGCAGATCCTGGTCTGTATGCTCGCCCTCTCCTTTCTCTACCTGCTCTACTGCGGGCAGGACCCCGGCCAGGTCTACCAGTTTTACAGCTATGATTACCTGTGGATCAAGGGGGCCGGGTATCTCCAGTATACCCTGAGCGTAAAGGGCTACCTGCTTCTGGCAGCGGGCAGCGCCATCTGCGGTATCCTGGGCCTGGTCAGCCTGGTGCGGTACACCCAGGACAGCCTGAGCATTGACCGGGACGAGGTAGTCCTGGAGCGGAAATTCGACATCGCCCGCACCGGCGCCTCTGTCTTTGTCCATAGCATCAAAAACCAGCTGCTGGCCAACCGGGTCCTCCACAAGCGGATCAGGGCCGAACTGGAACAGGAGGCCCCTGACCTGGATCGAATCCGCGCCTGGTCGGCCAGTCTGTGTGAGAACAACGAACAGCTCATCTCCCGCTCGGAGGAGCTCTACCGCACGGTGAAGGCCAAGTCCGTGCGGCTGGTCCCCACCTCACTGGGCCGGCTGGCCCAGCTCTCAGCCGCCCGGTTCCACCACAAATATCCCGAGGGCAATCTTCTGGTGGAGGTGGACGAGCAGATCCAGGTCCTGGCCGACGAAAACTACCTCTCCGAGGCCATCTACAACCTGCTCACCAACGGCTGGGAATCCAACCTCCTGGCCAACCGCGCCAACTGCGCCGTCACCCTTTACAGCCATCAGGAGCGGCTCTACACCGTGCTTGAGGTCCGGGATCACGGCACCGGCATCCCCCGTGCCGCCATCAAGCACATCTGTGAGCCCTTCTATTCCAGCAAGAACAGCAACTATAACTGGGGCATGGGGCTCTACCATGTGCAGACCATCATTCGCAGCCACCTGGGCAGCCTCCGTGTGGAGAATCGGGCCGGAGAGGGCGCTTCCTTTTTCCTTCTCCTCCCCCGCTATGACCAGCACAGCATCATAAGGAGGCGCATTTCATGATCCGTATTTTGGTCGCCGAGGACTTTGACCTCATCCGCGAGGACCTGTGTGACACCCTGGAACAGCAGGAGGACATGACCGTGGTGGGCAGCGCCTCCACCGGCGAGGCCATTCAGGCCCTGGCCCTGGACCTGGACTTCGACCTCATCCTCATGGACATCGAGATGGAGACCACCACCGCCGGCATCCGGGCCACCGAGCGTATTCTGGAACAGAAGCCTGCGGCCAAGGTCCTCTTCCTCACCGCCCATGAGACCGACAATATGATCCTCACCTCCATGGGCGCCGGCGCTGTGGATTACATCGTCAAGGGCTGCGACGACGCCGAGCTCTTCCGCCACATCCGCAGCGCCTACGCCGGTCAAGCTCTGCTGGACGGCAAGATCCAGAATCTGCTTTTGAAGGAATACTCCCGCCTGCGCACCTCAGAGCGTTCCCTTCTCTTTTTCATCAGCACCGTATCCCAGCTCACCACCGCAGAGCGGGAGCTGGTCCGTCTCCTGCTGGAGGGCCGCAAGGTCAAGGAGATCGCCGCCATCCGCTGTGTGGAGGTGGTCACTGTCAAGACCCAGATCAAAAGTCTCCTTCATAAGTTCGGCTGCACCCGGACAAAGGAGATCGTCAACACCATCCGGGAGCTGAACGTGACCCATCTGTTCTGATCCCACACCGCCATAGAAAGGAAGATCCGCATGGACTACTATCACATTTCCGCCCAGGACCTGGGCAAGAATGCCAAGATCCCCGTGGTCAAGCTGGGGGACTCCGGCGAGGTCTTTTATGAGATCGCCCTGGAGATGGTGAACACCATCAAGGCCCACAACGAGAAGGGCGAGAAGACCGTCTTCATCTGCCCCGTGGGCCCTGTGGGCCAGTATCCCATCTTCGTCCGCCTGGTAAACCGGGAGCGCATCAGCCTGAAAAACTGCTGGTTCATCAATATGGACGAGTACCTCAACGACGATGACACCTATATCGACAAGGAAAGCCCCCTCTCCTTCCGGGGCTTCATGGACCGCACCGTCTACACCCAGGTGGACCCCGACCTCCTCATGCCCCCCGAGCAGCGGGTCTTCCCCGACCCCGCCGACCCCGGCAGGGTGGACCGGCTCATCGAGGAGCTGGGCGGCGTGGACATCGCCTTCGGCGGCATCGGCATCAACGGCCACCTGGCCTTCAATGAGTCCCGGGAGGACATGACGGCGGAGGAGTTTGCCGCCCAGGGCACCCGTGCCCTCACCCTCAACCCCGAGACCCGCACCGCCAACGCCATCGGCGACCGCTGCGGCGCCATCGACGCCATGCCCAGCCGGGCCGTCACCATCGGCATCAAGCAGATCCTGGGGGCCCGCAAGGTCCGCCTGGGCGTCTTCCGGGAGTGGCACCGCTCCGTGGTCCGTCAGGCGGCCTACGGCGAGGTGACCGCCCACTTCCCCGCCAGCCTTCTCCAGAACCACCCTGACGCCATCATCTTCACCAACACCCTGGCCGCCGGTCAGCCCTTCTGAGGTCCGCCATGAAGAGGACGCGCTTTACCAATGGCCGGATCTATGTGGACGGCCATTTTCAGGACACGGAGCTGCTGGTGGAGGATGGCCGCATCGCCGGCTTCTCCGGCAGGGCCGACCAGGTGGTGGACCTGGGGGGCAGGATGCTGGTCCCCGGCTTCCTGGACCTCCACACCCACGGCGGCGACGGCGTAGACGTGAACGCCGCCACGACGGAGGACCTGGCCAGGATCGGACGGTTCTTTGCCAAAAACGGCACCACCGGCTGGCTGTGCTCCATCCTCACCGACACCGAGGCGCAGACCCTCTGGTGCATTGGTCAGGCCCGGGCCGCCATGGCCGCCCCCATCACCGGCGCTCAGCTTTTGGGTATCCACCTGGAGGGCCCCTTCCTCTCCACGGAGTACAAGGGCGCCATGCCGGAGCATTTGCTGCAACAGGGCAACGCCGACCTCTTCCGCAGGTACCAGGCCGCTGCGGACGGGGCGGTGCGCTACATGACCGTTTCCCCCGAGGTGGAGGGGGTGGTGGAGATGATCGGCGCGCTCTCCGGCTCTGTCACCGTTGCCATCGGCCATTCCGGCTGCACCTATGAGACGGCCTGCGCCGCCATCGACGCCGGAGCCGCCGCCTGTACCCACACCTTCAACGCCATGGGCCTGTTCCACCAGCACCGGCCCGGCATCATGGGCGCGGTGCTGGAGCGCCCGGTGATGTGCGAGGCCATCTGCGACGGACGGCACCTCCATCCCGGCTCCGTCCGAATGCTCCTCTCCTGCAAGGGCTGGGACAGGGTGGTAGCCGTCACCGACTCCATCCAGGCCGCTGGTCTCCCCGATGGCCATTACAAGCTGGGGGTCAACGACGTGGTGGTGGAGGACGGCGACGCCAAGCTGGCCGAGAACGGCGTCCGGGCCGGCTCCACCCTCACCACCGGTCAGGCCCTCAAAAACCTGGTGAAATTCACCGGCGAGGGCGTGGAGACCGTTCTCCCCCTGCTCACCAGCAACCCCGCCCGCCTCATCGGTATGGACCACCGGAAGGGCTCCATCGCCCCCGGCAAGGACGCCGATCTGGTGGTGCTGGACGACGCGCTCAACGTAACTGCAACCTATGTGGCGGGCCAATGCGTGTTCGCCGCCCAAGAATAAGGAGGAAATGATTATGCCGCTGGTACCCCTGAGACCCCTGATGGAAGCCGCTGAGCAGTACAACTACGCCCAGGGCGCCTTTAACGTCAACGCCGTGGCCCAGGCCAAGGCCGTCATCGAGATGCACGAGACCTTCCGCTCCCCCGCCATTTTGCAGGGCGCCGACCTGGCCAACGCCTTCATGGGCGGCCGGGTGGACTTTGCAAACGGCACCCTAGAGGACAAGAAGAAGGGCGCCCGCAACATCGCCAACGCCGTGAAGAAATACGGCGAGCACTCCCCCATCCCCGTGGTCCTCCACCTGGACCACGGCAAGGACTTTGACTCCTGCGTGGCCGCCATCGAGGGCGGTTACACCTCCGTCATGATCGACGGCTCCTCCCTCCCCCTGGAGCAGAACATTGAGCTCACCCGTGAGGTGGTCAAGTATGCCCACGCCCGGGGCGTGTCCGTAGAGGGCGAGCTGGGCGTGCTGGGCGGCCAGGAGGACCACGTCTTCGCCGCCACCTCCACCTATACCAATCCCCTGGACGCCGTGGAATTTATTCAGAAGACCGGGGTGGACGCCCTGGCCATCTCCTACGGCACTCAGCATGGCGCCAACAAGGGTAAGGACGCCAAGCTCCGCCGGGAGATCCCCATCGCCATCAAGGAATGCACCAACCGCCTGGGCGTCTTCTGCGCCCTGGTGTCCCACGGCTCCTCCACCGTGCCCCAGTACATCGTCCGGGAGATCAACGCCCTGGGCGGCGACATCCAGAACGCCTACGGCATCGACGTCAATGAGCTCATGGCCGCCATCCCCTGCGGCATCCGCAAGATCAACGTAGACACCGACATCCGTCTGGCCGTCACCCGCAACATGAAGGAGCTCTTCGCCCAGAAGCCCGAGCTCCAGAAGAGCCCCTCCATCGGCGGCGTCTACGCCCTGCTGGAGGAGAAAAAGTCCGCCTTCGACCCCCGCGTCTTCTTCCCCCCCATCATGGACACCGTCCTCACCGGCAATGTGCCCGACGACGACGTGGCCCTCCTCATGAGCCGCGTGGAGGCCGGCGTGAAGGAGGCCGTGGGCTCCCTCATCGTGGGCTTCGGCTCCTATGGCCGGGCTCCCCTGGTGGAGCAGAAGTCCCTGGAGGACATGATCGCCTTCTACAAGAAATAAGGAGGGGACGATATGAAGCACCTGTATCTGAATCTGAAACGCTTTGACGTGCCGGTGGAGTTCGGCGGCGTCAACCGCATCGCCCCCGTGGCCGACTGGGGCAAGTATATTGTGGAGCACACCCAGGAGGGCCTGAAGCACTACGACCCCAACCAGGTGGAGTTCGTCCAGTACTTCCCTGAGGCCCACATCCTGGGGGCTGTGTCCGCCCGGTGCGAGAACAGCCCCGTGCAGGTGGGCGCCCAGGGCGTCTACCGCATGGACACTGCCGTGGGCGGCAACTTTGGCGCCTTCACCACCAACCGCCCCGCCTCCATCGTCAAGGCCATGGGCTGCACCTCCGCCATCATCGGCCACTGTGAGGAGCGCAACGACAAGGCCGGCATCCTGGCCGAGGCCGGGGTCACCGACACCGCCGCGGTCAACCGTCTCCTCAACCAGGAGATCCGCCTGGCCATCGGGCAGGGCCTGAACGTCCTCTACTGCATCGGCGAGAAGAGCGAGGAGCAGGCCCACTGGGAGCAGGTCCTGGGCGATCAGCTCTCCATCGGCCTGGAGGGAGTGGACACCTCCAAGGTGGTCATCGCCTACGAGCCCATCTGGTCCATCGGCCCCGGCAAGACCCCCGCCGACAAGCCCTACATCACCAAGATCGCCCGCTTCGTCAAGGAGCGCACCGGCGGCCTTCCCGTGGTGT
Source organism: Intestinimonas sp. (assembly GCF_026169115.1). GTDB lineage: Bacteria > Bacillota > Clostridia > Oscillospirales > Oscillospiraceae > Intestinimonas. The sequence continues at coordinate 10,256 of NZ_JAPFEA010000089.1, forward strand.
ACGGCGGCGGGCTGAAGGTGGACAACGCCGAGATGCTCGCCTCCATCGATGAGATCGACGGCGGCCTCATCGCCCTCACCCGCTTCCAGGGCGAGATCGGCTTCTACCCCGACGAGTACCTGGAGATCATCAAGACCTATCTTGGAAAGTGAGGAATCTGCCCATGAAGCTGGATTTTGAATACGGCCACGGCCTGATGAGCGCCGAGCTGCCCGACAACACCGACGTCTTCATCCCCGGCACCACCGTGCCCGATCCCCCCTGCCTGCCCCAGGACTGGGACAGCCTCTACGCCGCCACCCTGGACTCCATCCGCCACCCCATGGGTATGCCCGCCCTCAAAGAGCTGGCCGCCCCCGGTAAGACGGCTGTCTTCGTCATCCCCGACATCGTCAAGGGCGGCTGCCAGCCCACCAGCCACCGGAAGGTCTCCATCCGGGCCTGCCTGGACGAGCTCTACGCCGCCGGCGTGGAGAAAAAGGACATCCTGCTCCTCTTCTCCAACGGCCTCCACCCCCGGGCCACCGTGGCCGAGATGAAGCAGATCCTGGGCGAGGACCTCTTCAACGAGTTTTACTGGACCAACCAGATCACCAGCCACGACTCCGAGGACTACGAGCATATGGTGGACCTGGGGACCACCGGCCGGGGCGACCCGGTGCTCATGAACAAGTATGTCTTCGACTGCGACATCCCCATCCTCATCGGCCACACCCAGGGCAACCCCTACGGCGGCTATTCCGGCGGCTACAAACACTGTGCCACCGGCATCACCCACTGGCGGAGCATCGCCAGCCACCATGTGCCCAAGGTCATGCACCGGAACGACTTCACCCCCGTGTCCGGCCACTCCCTCATGCGGACCAAGTTTGACGAGATCGGCATGCACATGGAGGAGAAGATGGGGCACCCCTTCTTCTGCTGTGACGCTGTGCTGGACACCTACTCCCGCCAGATCGCCATCTACTCCGGCTACGCCAAGGTGATGCAGCCCGAGTCCTGGAAGGTGGCCAACAAGCGCACCTACGTCCCCTTCGCCAAGGAGAAGTATGACGTGATGGTCTTCGGCATGCCCCAGAACTTCCACTACGGCAACGGCATGGGCACCAACCCCATCCAGATGATGCAGGCCCTCTCCGCCCAGGTCATCCGCCACAAGCGGGTCATGAAGGAAAACTGTGTCATCATCTGCTCCTCCATCTGCAACGGCTACTTCCACGACGAGCGCTGGCCCTACCTCCGGGAGCTCTACGAGCTGTTCCAGCACGACTACATGAACGTCCTCCCCGACATGGACCGCTACGGCGAGTACTTTGCCACCAATGAGGAGTACATCCGCAAGTACCGCTTCTGCAACGCCTTCCACCCCTTCCACGGCTTCTCCATGATGAGCTGCGGCCACATCGCCGAGATGAACACCTCCGCCATCTACATCGTGGGCGCACAGGAGCCCGGCATCGCCCGGGGCATGGGGCTCAAGACCCGGGCCACCTTCGAGGAGGCCCTCCAGGACGCCATGAAGAAGTATGTGGGCCCCGATCCCAAGATCCTGGCCCTGCCCCAGACCTTCAAGCTGGGTGCCGTCCACCTCTGCATGGCCGACGACGACCTCAGCGACGTGTAAGGAGGGTTTTGCATGCTGAAAGGTAATATGCTCATCGCCCACGGCGGCGGCCCCACCCCGGTCATCAACTCCTCCCTGCTGGGCGCTGTCCGTGAAGCCAAGGCCCACAGCGAGATCGAGACCATCTATGGCGCCCGTTTCGGCGCTGAGGGTATCCTGGCCGGAGATCTCATCGACCTGGGCAGGTTCTCCGACGAGGACCTGTCCCTGCTGGCCCGGACCCCCGCCTCCGCCCTGGGCTCCTGCCGCCGGAAGCTCACCGACGCCGACTACCCCGCCGTGCTGGAGTGCTTCAAGAAGTTCAACATCCGTTACTTCTTCTACAATGGCGGCAACGACTCCATGGACACCTGCAATAAGATCTATCAGCTCTCCGTCCAGACCGGCTATGAGCTGCGGGTCATCGGTATTCCCAAGACCATCGACAACGACCTGGACGTCACCGACCACTGTCCCGGCTTCGGCAGCGCCGCCAAGTACGCCGCTGTCTCCGCCCTGGAACTGGCCCAGGACGTCTCCGCCCTGCCCATCCATGTGGTGGTGATGGAGATGATGGGCCGCAACGCCGGCTGGATCACCGCCGCCTCCGCCCTCTATGCCGACCTCATGCCCTGCGAGCATCTGGTCTATCTCCCCGAGGTGGCCTTCGACAAGGAGAAGTTCCTCTCCGCCGTCAAGGAGAAATTTGCCAAGGGGAAGGGCCTGCTGGTCACCATCTCCGAGGGCATCCACTATGCCGACGGCTCCCCTGTGGCCGACTCCGGCGTGGTGGACGGCTTCGGCCACAAGGTCCCCGGCGGCGCCGCCCAGGCCCTCAGCGACATGATCATGCAGGAGACCGGCCTCAAGTCCCGCTCTGAGAAGCCGGGCCTGCTGGGCCGGGTCAGCGTGGGCCTCATGTCTGAGGTGGACCAGCGTGAGGCCGAGGAGGCCGGCGCCTGTGCAGTCCGCTCCGCCGTGGAGGGCAAGACCGGCTTCATGGTGGGCTTTGAGACCACCCGGGCCCCCTATACCTCCAAGACCATCCTCATTCCCCTGGAGCAGGTGGCCAACGCCGAGAAGAAGTTCCCCCTGGACTGGATCGGCGACGACGGCGCTAGCATCCAGCCGGAATTCAAAGACTACTGTCTGCCCCTGCTGGGCGACTACGACAGCCGCTTTATTTCCCTGCGGTAATAGGAAACGGCTCCCCTGCGCTCAGGCGCGGGGGAGCCGTTGTCCCATATTTGAAAAGGAGTACGCCATGCTCTACGAGATCCAAAACGACACCCTCCGTGTGACGGTGTCTGACCGAGGGGCCGAGCTGTGGGCGCTGGAGGGGGCGGACGGCACGGCCTGTCTCTGGGACGCCCAGCCGGAGGTCTGGCCCTGGCACGCCCCCGTCTGTTTCCCCTGGTGCGGCGCCCTGGAGGAGGGCTGGTCCCACGGCGGACAGCCCATCTCCCCAGGCCGGCACGGCCTGGTCCGGGACCTGGAGCACACTCTGGTGGAGCAGACTGCCCACCGGCTCCGGTTCCGGCTGCGGTACGACGGACCGGCGTGGCCCTGGCCCTTCACCTTCGAGACCGTCCACGCCCTGGAGGGGGCCGACCTGGTCACCACCTGCACCGCGGTAAACCAGGCCGCAGCGCCCATGCCGGTCCAGCTGGGCTTCCACACCGGTCTGCGCTGTCCCTTTTCCCCGCTCCGGCGGGCAGAGGACTATCTGATCCGCTTTTCCTGTCCCGAGGCCCCCGGCGGCGGCGACGTCCTCCCCCTCTCCCCCGCCCTCTTTACCGGCGACACCATCTGCCTCACGGGGCTGCACTCCCAGTGGCTCCAGCTGGAGGAGCGGGACACGGGGCGGGCTCTGCGGCTGTGGGTGGAGGGCTGGCCCTACGTCCTGCTTTGGAGCCAGCCCGGTCTCCCGGGCTTTGTGTGCATTGAGCCCTGGACCGGCTACATCGGCCCCGGGCGGGACCTGATGGACCGGCCCGGCACCCTGCTCCTCCCCCCCGGTCAAGCCCTCTCCCGGACCCAGCGGCTCTCCGTGCAGCTATAAGGCAGGGCCCCCGATGCTCCATGCATCGGGGGCCCTTTCTATGACCTCGCCCGGCCCTGAATAGCAAAAGGGCTTTGGACGCCTTCGCCCAAAGCCAACCTGCCAGTGATAAATATTCTCTATCAACAAAAAAGCCACACCTTACGGTGCGGTCTTCCAGATGCGGGGATCACCGCTCGCTGACGGTCCGCTCCTCGCTGCCGCCGAAGATCAGATCGTCCACATCCTGGGGCTTGACGGAAATCAAATACACTGCACATGCCTCCTTTCTTTCGTTCTGACCCATAGTATAGCAGGCGCAACGAGAAAAAGCAAGAGAATCATGTGGATATTGCATAAATTTTATGTAAATAATTTGTGAACTATGTCAAGCCGCCAGCAGAAAGTTCCGAAAATCCCCCCTTGCCAAACGCACCCACACATGCTATAATAAATAAGTCAATTTGATATGCAGGTGTAGTTCAATGGCAGAACGTCAGCTTCCCAAGCTGAACACGAGGGTTCGATTCCCTTCACCTGCTCCAAAAAAGAAAGACATCTGCTGAAAGCAGATGTCTTTCTTTTTTGGGTTCTGCCGCCCAGAGGGCGGCTCCACCCTTCGGTGATTAAAAATGCTCAGGGCAAGTGAATTGCCCCTGCACCAAGGTTTTGCCTGCGGCAAAACGCTTGTACGGCGCAAATGCGCCGCCGGTCAGAAGGCCGATTGGGTACTCCTCAAGTAAAACCGCAGACAACCTGAGAGGATTCGGATTGTTACCCCTTGCCAAAATGTGTTGATAAAAAAGATGCACAGCAAAAATGCCGCACGGAAGTGCGGCGTTTTTGTGTCTAAAGAGAAAACGCACAGAAATACGCTGTAAAAGTTCGGTTTTTGAAATGACGGCATCGTCTCCCTGAAAGCGATGTTTTTGGAGATGCGCCCGGCCATTTTCAGGATCAAAGTGACTCGAACGCTCACGAACGCAAGAAACTGCCAAAGAGAAACTCAAACCGCCCTCTGGCCCCGTACTGGACCTGTTCAGTTCATACCTGGGACCGGGGGCGGTTTTTATTTTGGCCTCTCGGTGTAAATTGTTCACAGACATTTTCACCCCATACATCCCGATCAGACAAGTCATGCGTCAACTTTTGGAGTTGGCGCCTGAGCGCAAACCAGTGGAAAGACATTCCGCACAGGAACGCTGATTTCGAGGGTAGGGTGTTACATGAGACGCCCTCCCGCCTGAGCGTTTATGTGGAATGCCCCCGTTCAGTTCCATGAAATCACGAAAACTTACCCCAAACATCAGTGTGGACATGGAAAGGGTGTCCACATTTTTCCTTGAGGAGTACGTATGGGACCTAAATGAATTGTGAGAAAGCAGGAAGCCTGTCCCAGCCGGGACAGGCTTCCTGTTTGGTAACAGATCTGCAGATCTGAAAGAGGTAATCATACTAGGCGGCAAAAAATGCGGGGCGCTGGGCAAAGCTCAGGGCAACAACCATGGTCAGTTATCTGTCGTCTCCTGAAATAGAGCCTCATATTTACGGTCAATATTCTGAAAATAGGACTGCACAAAATCACGAAACTGCTTTCCGGGGGCAGTGGGGGGGTGGCGCTTGTGGTAGGCAATGCCGAAGTAGGCTGTGGGGGAGCCGCCCTCATAGGGACGGTATACCACACCCTGGTCCTTACCCAGCAGCCGCAGCTCTTTGTAATTCACCAGAGGCAGGGGAGAGATACAGCGGTTGGCGGCAACCAGAGAAAGAAGCAAATCCAGGTGGCGCACATCGTAGTCAATGATAGGGGTCTGGCCGAACTTGCCCTCGGCGGTGCAGAAGGTGAATCGGTTTACTTGTGAGCCATCTATGGCCAGATGTTCCCCTTGCAGTTGCCGCCGGTCAATCTTCTCATAGGCGGACAGTGGGTGTTCTGGGCTAATCAGCAGTACGAATTCACATTCGTAAAGCCGCTCAAACGCCAGATCTTCACCGGGAGGCTCAAGAACAGTCAAGGCCAGATTTATCTCTTGCTGCTCTAGCATTTGGGTAACACTTGGAAGGTCGCCGCGCTGTTGCTTCAGAATGATATCCGGATTTTCCGCCAAAAATTGCTGGAGCAGGATGGAACAATCCGTCATACAGGCAATCGTCAAAGCATCTGACTGGACGCCGTTGCGATTGCGCACTTCCTGAACGCCTTTTTCCAGCGAGGACAATGCTTGTTCTACATAACTGAGAAAACATGCGCCGCTTTGATTTAGGGTGATTTTACCGCGGCGGCGTTCAAATAGAGGAACGCCGACCTCTTCTTCCAAGCGGGAAATGGAGGTGCTTAAGTTTGGCTGGGATACAAACATGGCCTCCGCAGCTTTCGACATATTACCGAATTGAGCTACGGCTGTGAAATATCGTAATTGTGAAAGCTCCATGCCAACTAACCTCCAAATGTTTATATGTTTTATTTATACCGATGTAACCATTATATATTTTTCAAAAAATCTTGTAAAGGGTATACTAAAAATCGATCAAAGGAGCCCGTCTTTTGTAGACCTGGCAGGAAGGTTTGGCGGAGGAGATACATACCTGCCAATGGAATGAGTGGAAAAGGAATGTGAGTGTATGGAACAATCGAAACGTGGTTTTGGCTTTTGGGGCTGGATACTTTTGATTTTTGGCCTTCTGGTATTCTTCAGCAACGGCGGATTTTTCGCCGACGGCACCAATGTCATTGCCCCCGCCGTGGCCGCACGCTTGGATGTGGATCAGAGCATTATCCTGACTATGAATTCCGTGGCTGGTGTTATCGGCGTCATCATCGCCATTATTGCCGGCCAGTTCAACCAGCGCATCGGCCCGGCCAAGGTGGCTGCCGGATGCTTGATCCTGGCTGGTCTGGGGCATATCGCTACCGGCAACGCCGTGAGCGTACCCATGTATCTAATCGCCATGTGCTGCGTGGGCGGCGGACTCAGCGCCGGCTCCTTCGTAGGAGTGGGCACCTTGGTGGCCATGTGGTTCCCCAAGAAACAGGGACAGGCCATGAGCGTGGTGGCTATGGGTTCTAACTTCGGAACCATGCTCTTCGTGCCCCTGCTCACGGTGCTGAACGGCAGCCTGGGCATCGCCCTTACTTCTATCATCTGCGGCCTGGCCGCCGTGGTGGTGGGCGTGCTGGGCGCCATCCTGCTGCGTGATACGCCCAAGGAGCGGGGACTCTATCCCGACAATGTTACGGAGCCGAGTTCAAGGCCAGCTACTCCGCCGCGCCTCCTGAGATGGATACCGGCGGCTGGACTACCGCCAAGCTGCTGCGCACCAAGGAGACATGGCTGTGCATCCTCTCCACCGGCCTGCTGATGCTGGTCCAGATGGGCATTATGACCCAGCTGGTGGGCCGCAACATGGAAGTAGGCATGGAGCTGGGCATGGCCACCGGCGTCATGAGCGCCATCGCTGTCATCGGTATCATCGGATCGGTGATTTTCGGCAGGATCGTGGTGAGCTTGGGCGTCAAAAAGGCGGGCGTGCTCACCTGCGTGCTCTACATTGCGGCCCTGCTCCTCAACGTCAGCGGCGTGATGCCCCTGGTGTGGGTGTCCCTGGTGATTATCGGGTTCCTGGGCGCCGCTGCCCCCAACCTGATGAACTCCATCCCCGGCTCCGTTTTCGGCCGGGTGGGGTACGCCAAGGTCAACAGCGTGGTCTTCCCCCTCACCAACATTATTTTCATGCTCAATTTTGCAGTCAACGGTCTAATCAAAAAGCTGTTTAACAGCCTGAGTGTGGCCTATATCGTTTTCGCGGTGCTGGCCCTGATCTCCCTGTTTCTGATTTTGGCCATTCAGGACCACAAATACGACCAAGACTATATGGCTGCCCACAAGCAGTGAGCGGCAAATGATTCAAAAAGGAGGTTCCCCTATGAGTAAGAAATCCGTTGTGGCGCTGGCCCATGGCATGGATGTACAGGAAAATGTCACCCGTGTTTTTGACATGATGGGCGGCGTCACCAAAATGATCGAGCCGGGCACCACCGTGGTGCTCAAGCCTAACGCCGGACACGCAGCGCCCCCTGAGTTTGCGGTCTGCACCCATCCGGAGACGGTTCGGGCCGTGATCTGGGAGGTCAAGAAGGCCAATCCGAAGCGCATCGTCATCGCTGAAGCCGCCGCCGTAGGCTGCGATACCATTGAGTGCTATGAAGCCTGCGGCATCACCAAGGTGGCTGAGGAAGAAGGCGTGGAGCTGGTTGACATCAAGCGGGACAAGGACCTGATTAATGTGGCCGTCCGGGGCTACCGCTCCAACATCAGCCATGTGAAGCTTCCCCGCCTGCTGCTGGAGGCCGAGCATATCATCAACCTGCCCATCCTGAAGGCCCACGCCAGCATGGTGTTCTCCGGCGCGCTGAAGAACATCAAGGGCGTGGTGCAGGATCAGGTCCACGTTCAGATGCACCAGCAGAACCTGACCATGGCCATGATGGATGTGTGGTGGGCCTGCCGGGCAGACATCAACATTATGGACGTGATGCACGCGGCCAGCGGCTATTCCCCCCACACCCCCGTGCCCATCGAACTGGACTGCATCATGGGCTCCTATGACCCCGTGGCGCTGGACCGCATTGCCTGCGAGCTGGTGGGCATCGACCCTGACGGCGTGGACTATTTCCACACCGCCCAGGAGGCCGGTCTGGGCACCACCAACCGGGATGACATCGAAGTGGTGGGCGACAAGGTGGCTGACTGCTACAAGAAGATGTGGGTCCCCTATCTGGAGGACATCCGCAACCGCTGGCCGGAGTACGAGGTCCACTGTGAGGGAGCCTGTTCCAGCTGCCAGGCCCTGCTGACCCTGAACATGGAGACCTTAAAAGCCATCGGCGTCTACGACGAGAACAAAGATATGGTGGTGGTGGCCGGCGGCAAGAACACCCTGTCTCCCGATACCCCCGACGAAAAGATCATGCTCCACGGCAACTGTGCCCGCAAGCATCTGAAGGATCATCCCAACGCCTTCTTCCTCCAGGGGTGCCCCCCCGGAGAGGGCTCCCTGTACATGTCCATCCTCCGCAAGGAGGCCATGACCGGTAAGCCTGAGCAGATGGGCTGGATCCGCGACCGTATGGAAGAGGACGCTCCCGCCTGGCGCGGTTACGTTGAGAAAGAGGCTGAGAAATTCTATGGCAAGCACAGCGACTGATACCGGCTACGAGTACATACCCGACGCTCCCGCCCTGATAAAGCTGCTGGAGGACATTTTTACCGACGACTTCATGCAGGAAAACACTCGGTTTGAGAGCTTTGAGGGGTTCCGTTACTCCAGCGCCGTCATCGTCAACTGGAAGGCGGACATCCTGGTATACTCCCGGCTGCTGCTGGACAGCTTTGTTCGGGAGAGCACCGACTTCTCCGGCTGGGATGAGATGGTGCGCTCTGCCACCCAGCAGCGCTACCACTGCGCGTGACAAAACCAACCTTACCAAGCCGCCGGGCAGGCTCCACCCTGTCCGGCGGCCCCATATCCCGACGCCTGGCGGAACATGCTGGGTTCGGGCCATACCATCCGCTTTGCTGAGAAATAAGGAGTGCAGAGAGATGAACACAACAGACATCAAGTGCGTCGCCTGCGTGGGCGGCGGCGTCATCGGTTCCAGTTGGGCCATTCAGTTCGCCATGCGTGGTCTGGACGTGGTCCTGTATGACATCAATGATGAGCAGCTGGCCAAGAGCGAGGCCCAGATGCACAAGAGCCTGGACGCCCTGGAGCAGTTCAAGGCCATTACTGCTGACCGCCGTAAGGAGATCGTATCAGCCATCCGTCTGACCACCTCCATGGCGGAGGCGGTGGGCCGGGCCCAGTTCATTCAGGAGAGCGGTCCCGAGCGGCTGGAGATCAAGCAGTCCATCCTGGCCCAGGTGGAGGAGTACGCCGATGCCGGGGCCATTTACGCCAGCTCCACCTCCGGACTGCTTATTTCCGACATCACCGCCAAGGCGGCCCACCCTGAGCGGTGCGTGGGGGCCCACCCCTACAATCCCCCGCACCTGATCCCGCTGGTGGAGCTCACCTCCGGAGACAAGACCGATTCGGACCTGCTCCAGCTGGCCTATGACTTCTACCAGTCCATCGGCAAGGAGGCGGTGCTTCTGCGGAAGGAGTGCCCCGGCTTTATCGCCAACCGGCTCCAGCTGGCCCTCTACCGGGAGGTGCAGGATCTGGTCATGCGGGGCGTGTGCTCCGTGGAGGATGTGGATAAGGCCCTGGTGTACGGCCCCGGCCTTCGGTGGGCGATTTTCGGCCACAACATGATTATGCAGCTGGGCAACCCCGGCGGACTCACCGGCATGGTGCAGATGCTGGGCAACTCCGGCGACCGCTGGCTGGAGGATATGGCCTCCTGGACGCATCAGCCCGATAACTGGAGCGAGGTGGCCCAGCCCGGTGTGGATCAGGAGATGGCCAACTTCCCTGACTACGTGGGCCACACCAACGCCGAGTGTGCCGCCTACCGGGACCAGATGCTCATCGAGCTGCTCAAGCTCCACAGGAAGCTGTAAGGGGGGCCGGCTATGACCCTGACCCCCGCCTGTTCCGCGTTTGCCCGGCGGCGCTGGGTATGCCTCGCCGCCGCCATGGTCATCTGCGTGTGCGCTGGCTTCGGCTACGCCTGGAGCGTACTCCAGAACCCCATCGTCACCCGCTTCGGCTGGGTCGACTCCAGTGTGGCCCTGGCCTACACCATCACGGTGCTGTGCTCCACCTTGGCGCCCCTCTTTTTCGGCGGGCTGATCCGCCGGCTGTCCACCCGTATGGGTGTGATGGTGGGGGCCGTACTCTTTGGCGTTGGCATCTTCGCCACCGGCATGATGGGCCAACTGTGGCAGCTCTACCTGTTTTACGGCGTTATTGCCGGTCTGGGGGTAGGTTTTATCTACCCCAGCATGATGGCCTATGTGGTGCGGCTGTTCCCTGACCGCTCCGGCATGGCCTCCGGCCTGGGTACGGCGGCCTATGGGTCCGGCGCCATCCTGTGGGCGCCTGCCGCCACCGCCCTGATGGAGCGGGTGGGGATGAGCCGGGCCTTTCAGATCCTGGGCATCCTCTTTGCCGTCGTCATTTTGGCTGGCGCGCTCATCCTCTCGGATCCGCCGGAGGGGTTCCAGCAGGCACTGGCTCCCGCCGTTCAGGGGGAGGCCGGAAGCGGGACCGACCTGCGCCGGGGACAGATGGTGCGCACCGGAGCCTTTTACCAGATGCTGATCGTCTTTACCTGCGGCCTGGTGGCCGGAGTCATCGTTATCAGCCAGGCGTCTCCTATCCTTCAGCAGACCCTGAGCTACACCTCCAGCCGGGCCGCCCTCTTTGTGAGCGTATTTTCCGCCTGCAACATGGCTGGCCGTTTCCTGTGGGGAAGCCTGTCCGACAAGCTGGGACTGGTGAATACTGCCGGAGCGGTGTTCCTGCTGTGTATTCTGTCTATGGCGGGCTTGGCTCTGACAGGGGCGGAGCTGCCGGTGCTGATCCTAATGGGAATCGCAGCATCCTGCTACGGCGGGCTGGCCTCCATCCTCACCCCCCTCACCGCCCGCGTGTTTGGGGCCAAGTATATCACGGAAAACTACGGCGTCATGTATCTGGTTTTCGGCCTGGCCAGCCTGATCGGGCCCAGCCTGGCCACCAGCTTCAAAACTATGGGCGGGGGCAGCTATGCCGGCGCCTATGTCACTGCCGCCGTGCTGGCGGCCATCGGACTGGTCCTCTCCCGCTTCCTGAGACCTGTATCGCGCAAAGGAGAATGATATGGAACTGAGTAAAGTACGTACCATTGAGCAGATCGTCGCCTGCTTCAAGGATGGGCAGACCATTGCCATCGGCGGCCAGACCAACCAGTATATGCCCGACCAGCTGATCCAGTGTGTGATCGACAGCGGCGCCCGGCATCTGACGATCTACTCCATTGATTCCAGCGACCCCAACATGGGCATCAGCCGCCTCATTGAGACGGGGGCGGTGGATCGGATGATCACCACTCATGTGGGTACCAATCCCTTGACCAACGCCCGCATCCAGAACGGTACTCTGAAGGCGGAACTGATCCCCATGGGTACCTTCATCGAGCGCATCCGCTGCGGCGGCATGGGGCTGGGCGGCGTACTCACCAAGACCGGCATCGGTACCGTGGTGGAGAAGGGCAAGCAGGTCATTGAGGTGGACGGACAGCGTTACCTGCTGGAGACTGCCCTCCACGCCGATGTGGCGCTTACCCGCTGCCGCCGGGCCGATCCCCTGGGCAACCTGACATACAGCGGCAGCTCCGGCCACGCCTCTCACCCGGTCATCGCCACCTGCGCCGACCTGTCCATCGTGGAGTGCGATCACTTCTGCGATCTGGGCGAAATTGGCCCCGACGAGGTCAAGGTGCCCGGCATGTTTGTAGATATGATCCTGGCGTAAGGAGGGGGAAGCATGGATAACAGAAACTTTATTGCCAAGCGGGCCGCGGCCTACTTTAAGCCCGGCGACGTGGTCAACCTGGGCATCGGCATCCCCAGCCTGTGTGGCAGCTATGCTGTGGACGGGGTGCTCTTTCAGTCCGAAAACGGCTTCATTGGAATCGGCTCCACCGTGAAGGGGGGGCTGATGGAAAACAGCCGCTTCGTCAACGCCGGCGGCGTACACTTTATCCCCGTGCCCGGCGCCAGCGCCTTTGACGTGGCCATGTCCTGTGGCGTCATCCGCTCTGGTCGGTTGGCCGCCACAGTGTTGGGCGGTCTCCAGGTCTCCGCCAGAGGAGACCTGGCCAACTGGTCCACGCCCGGTCGAGCCTTTGGAATGGGTGGCGCTATGGACCTGTGCAACGGTTCCCGGAAGGTCATTGTGGCGATGGAGCTGGTGGCCAGGGGCGGCTCCCCCAAGATCGTAGAGGAGTGTACCCTGCCGCTTACCGCGCTGAGCTGCGTCGACCACATCGTCACAGACCGATGCGTTATCAATGTGACGAAGGACGGCCTGGTCCTCTCTGAGATCCGAAAAGGTCATACCGTGGAGGAGATCCAGGCCGCTGTTGTGCCCAAGCTCCTGGTGGCGCCAGATTTGATTGAAATGGAGGAAGATTGATATGGCAAGACCGCTGAACAAAACAGTGGTAGTGGCCTATGGCCGCTCCGCCGTAGCCAGGTCTGGAAAGAAAGGGGCCCTGCGGGACCTGCACCCCATTGATATGGGTGGTCTGGTCCTCAAAGGCGTGATGGAAAAAGTCCCGCAGCTGGACCCCAAGCTGGTGGAGGATGTGATCCTGGGCTGCTCCATCCCTGAGGGCAAGCAGGGCCTGAATCCCGCCCGGCTGGTAGCCGCCCGGGCAGGACTGCCCTACACCGCCTGTGGACTCACGGTGGACCGCTTCTGCTCCTCCTCCCTCCAGGCCATCGCCCTGGCGGCCTGGCAGATCGAGGCCGGGCAAGCTGACTGTCTGGTGGCCGGCGGCATCGAGTCCATGACCGCTCTGCCCATGACCATTGACCGCAGCGCCGATCAAGACCCGTGGCTGGTGGAGCATGATCCCGCCCAGTATATATCCAATGGTGAGACTGCTGAGAATGTGGCCGAACAGTACAATGTGACCCGGGAGGAGATGGACCGCCTGGCTCTGGAGAGCCACCAGAAGGCCGCCCGTGCCCAGGATGCCGGCTACTTTGACGAGCAGATTATCCCTCTGCCCGGCGTAGACGCCGAGGGCAACCCCATTGTCTTTGACAAGGACCAGGGTATCCGCCGGGACACCACCATGGAGAAGATGGGCGCCATGAAGCCCTGCTTCCGGGAGAACGGCCGGGTCACCGCCGCCACCTCCTCCCAGACCAGTGACGGCGCCGCCTTCCTGGTGCTTATGAACCGGGACAAAGCCGCTGAGCTGGGCATCAAGCCCCTGGCCTCCTTCCTGGGCTTCTGCGTGGGCGGCCTGGATCCCGCCTATATGGGTCTGGGCCCCATCTATGCCGTGCCCAAGGTAATGGAGTACACCGGCCTTACTGTGAAGGATATGGACATCATTGAGCTCAACGAGGCCTTTGCCGCACAGGTCAGCCCCTGTATCAAGGAATTGGGGATGGACCCTGCCAAGGTCAACCCCAATGGCGGCGCCATGGCGCTTGGCCATCCTCTGGGCGCTACCGGCGCAGTGCTGAGCTGCAAGGCCATCTCCGAGCTGCATCGCACCGGCGGCAAGTACGCCCTGGTCACCATGTGCATCGCCGGCGGCATGGGCGCTGCCGGGATCTTCAAAACCGAATAAGTATTTCTGCTTTAAGCTGAAAAAGCGAAAAGAGGAAAGAGAGGAGCAACCCTATGTCACCCAGTATCCTGATCTCTCTGGTGGTGGTCGTGATCGCTTTCGCCCTGTTCTTTTTCTTCAGCTTCAAGGGCGTAAACCTGTTCCTGACGGTCTTTGCTTGTGTCACGCTGGTCTCCCTCTGCACCGCCGACGGGCTGACCGCCATCTTTACCAGCTTCCTGCCCTCGGTGGGCACCATGTTCCAGCAGTTCTTCCTGCTCTACACCATCGGCGGCGCCTTCGGCTTCTGCCTGATGGAGAGCGGACTGGGTTCCGCTATGGCGGTACATATGATCCGCATTTTTGGTGAGAAATGGATCGCCGTGGCGCTCTTTGTCATCACTTGCCTGATGATGGCCGCCGGCGTGGCCTCTTACCAGTACGCGATCCTGGCCATTGCCCTGCCGGTGCTGAAGCGTCTGAACATGTCCCGGAAGGTGGCCTTGGCCGCCATGTCTGCCGGCGCCGGTTCAGTAGCCTACGGCACCCTGATTGGTATGCCCAACGCTCTGAATATCGCGCCTACCACCTACCTGGGCACTACCACCATGGCCAGCCCCGTCATCAGCTTGGTGTGCACCGCCTTCTCTGTGGCGTTCATCGTAGGCTATCTGATGCTTCTGACCAACCGCCTCAAGGCCAAGGGCGAGGGCTTTGTGACCTATGACGACGACCCCAAGGTGGATCAGGACGAGAGCACCCTGCCGCCCGCCTAGAAGGGCTACCTCTGTGTGGCCTCCATCATTGGACTGAGCCTGCTGTTCCAGGGTTTCGGCATCGCCGCCATCCAGGCCACCACCTATGCCCAGGTGCTCTCCATCCTGCTGCTCTTCCTGCTGGTGGGTAAAAAACACCTGGCCAACCCCTTTCAGACCTGCGTGCGGGGCATCCAGGGCTCCCTGATCCCTGTGGTGTTCATCTCCATTGTGGTAGGATACGGCACCGTGGTCCAAGCCACTCCTGTATTCAGCTGGCTGGTGGAGAAGGTGCTGGCTATGAACATGCACCCCTACCTGCTCACCTTTGTGGCGGTCAATCTGCTGGCCGGTATGACGGCCAACGGCACCGGAGGCGTCACCCTGTTCATGCAGAACTTTGGCTCCACCATCCTGAGCAACCCTGCCATCAATGTGGGCGCTTTGCACCGCATCGCCGCCATCTCCGGCGCTGGTTTCGATTCCCTGCCCCACAACGGAGCCATCGCATTCCAGCTGTCTGTCTTCAAGCTCTCTTACAAGGAAGGCTATTTCCAGCAGTTTATGATGTCTGTGCTGGTCAACTTGTTGGCTGGCCTGCTGGCAGTCATGCTGGCCATCGCCCTTTACTGACCCCTGCTTGGGGCCGCGATGCACGTCCGGCCTGTTTTGTCCATTCTGATTACATGATACAAATTTTAGGAGGTAACAATCATGGGAAAGCCCTTAGCTGATTATGTCAAGCTGCCTGAGCTGGAAGAGTACAGGGAGTGGTTCAAGGATTTCGCCGATCTCTACCGTGAGGACGGCATTCTCCAGGTGACCTGGAAGACCCTGGACGGTCCCATGCAGCACAGCGGCATGTCTCACCGGGCCATCAGCCAGCTGGTGCGCATCCTGTCCATGGACTTCAAGAACGAGATCATCATCTTCACCCACATCGGCGACAGCTGGATGACCGAGTCCGACCCCAATGGCTGGGAGACCTACTCCAAGCTGCCCACCGAGCGGTTCCAGCACCAGTACTTTGACGACACCAACCTGATTAAGAACATGATCTTTGATTTGGATGTGCCCACCATCGGCGCCATCCCCGGCCCCGGTTTCCACTGGGATTCCGCCATGCTGTGCGACATCACCATCTGCTCTGACGATACCTGGATGGAGGTCCCCCACGCTCACGGCGGTCTGGTGCCCGGCGACGGCATGGGTCTGATGGCCCAGCACTACTTCGGCACCAAGCGGGGCAACTACTACATGATGACCGCCCGCCAGTGGACCGCCCAGCAGATGCTGGACTGGGGCATGGTCAGCGAGGTAGTGAAGAAGGACGACGTCATGGCCCGCGCCTGGGAGATCGCCCGGATGCTGAAGACCATGCCCTACGAGAACCGCACCATCATGTCCAACCTGGCCAAGCGTCCTCTGAAGAAGCTGCTGGTGGAGGACCTGAAGCTGCACACCGTCTCCGAGCAGTACGGCTCCCTGCTGCGTATCGCCGCTGGTGACATGGGCGACCGCAACGCCGCCCAGCAGGACGAGAAGTACATCAGCCAGACCAACGACTGGCGCTACTGCCACGATTGGATGCAGCAGGCTCCCAGCCGGGAGGTGTGGGACGGGTTCCGCACCAAGCCCATCGAGTGGTTCAAGGAAGTGGAGGATGGCAAAGAGGTCAACCCCTTCGACCCCGATAAAAAGGTGACGCCCTACCGTCCTGAGAGCAAATAAGCCGTCCGTCCGGACAGAAAATAAAGGAGGCATATTGATATGGGAAAACCTCTGGCTGATTACGTCAAGCTACCTGAATTTGATGAATATAAAGAGTGGTTCAAGGCATTTGCCGACCTGAAGCGGGAAGACGGCATTGTCCAGGTGACCTGGAAGACCAACGACGGCCCCATGCACCACAGCGGCATGTCCCACCGGGCCATGAGCCAGCTGACCCGCTGGCTGAGCCTGGACTACAAGAACGAGATCATCATCTACACCCACATCGGTGACAACTGGATGATCGAGTCCGACGCCAACGGCTGGGAGACCTACTCCAAGCTGCCCACCGAGCGGTTCCAGCACCAGTACTTTGACGACACCAACCTGATTAAGAACATGATCTTCGATCTGGATGTGCCCACCATCGGCGCCATCCCTGGCTCCGGCTTCCACTGGGATTCCGCCATGCTGTGCGACATCACCATTTGCTCTGAGGACACCAAGATGGAGGTGCCCCACGCGCAGGGCGGTCTGGTGCCCGGCGACGGCATGGGCCTGATGGCCCAGCACTACTTCGGCACCCAGCGGGGCAATTACTACACCATGACCACCCGCCAGTTCACCGCCCAGCAGATGCTGGACTGGGGCATGGTCAGCGAGGTGGTGCCCAAGGGGACCGTGGTGGACCGCGCCTGGGAGATCGCCCGGATGCTGAAGACCATGCCCTACGAGAACCGTACCATCATGTCCAACCTGGCCAAGCGGCCCCTGAAGAAGCTGCTGGTGGAAGACCTGAAGCTGCACACCGTCTCCGAGCAGTACGGCTCCCTGCTGCGGGTGGCCGCCGGCGACCTGGGGGATGAGAACTCCGCCCAGCAGGACGAAAAGTACATCAGCCGGGTCAACGACTGGCGCTATGCCACTCACGACATGGAGGAACCTCAGACTGCCGAATCCTGGCGCGCCATGCCTCAGAAGGCCGCCGACTGGTGGAAAAAGGTGGAGGCCGGCGAGATCGAGAACCCCTATGTGTTCGAGCACAGCAACGAGCCCGAGGACTATAAATTCTAATCCCACCATCTACGGAAGAAGGGGCCGCCTGTGCGCCCCTTCTTCCCGCGTATCCAAATAGAAGGAGTGAAATCTGCTATGGCAAAGACCATTATTACCGCTGCCCTTACCGGTGCGGTCACCCCTGCGGGCTATAAAATCCCCGAGACCCCTCAGCAGATCGCCGACGATGCCTATGAAGCCTGGCAGGCCGGCGCTGCTGTGGTCCACCTCCACATGCGGGCCGACGACGGCCTGGGCGCCATGGACAAGGAGAAGTTCCGGGAGACCATCCGCCTCATCCGCAGCCATAAGGACTGCGACGTCATCATCAACTGCACCTCTTCCGGCGCCTCCCCCCAGCATCCCGCTACTGACGACGAGCGGATGGCCCACCACAAGGAGCTGGCCGGCATTGAGATGGGCTCCTATGATGCCGGTTCCTTTAACTGGATGCCCAGCGGTGTGTTCCTGAACAGCCCCCAGTTCCTGGAGAAGCTGGGCGACCTGTACCTGGAAAAGGGCATCAAGCCGGAGATCGAGATATTTGATGCCGGCATGCTGGGCATCACCAATTACTTTGTCAAGAAGGGCCACTTGCCCACCCCCTGCCACTATCAGTTCTGCCTGGGCGTGTTGGGCGGCATGCCCGCTACTGTGGAAAATCTACTCTACTTGGTGCAGCATATCCCGGAAGGCTCCACTTGGTCCGCCTTTGGCGTGGGCAAGGGCCACCTGCCCATCCTGTTTGCTGCCCTGGCTCTGGGCGGCCACATTCGCGTGGGCATGGAGGACAACGTGGTCTTTGAAATCAAGGAAAACGGCGAGAAGGTCATGGCCACCAACCGTATGCTGGTGGAGCGTGCCGTAGCCGCTGTCAAGGCCTACGGCAACACCCCCGCCACCCCTGCCGAGGCCCGGCAGATGTTGGGGATCCCCGCCTTTGACGGAGAGAAGGTCCGCGCCGCGCTGGGAATCGGGTGAGATCCATGACTGTCCAAGGTGTTTTTGGACCCATTGATACCAGTGAGCTGGGTCAGGTGCTCATGCACGAGCACGTGACCTGCGCCGATTGGTCCATGCGTATGAATTTTGGGTCCAGATTTTATGAAGAAGCCGTGGTGGCGGATATGGCCGCCGGCCAGTTGAACAAGGCCGCCGCCTTGGGTGTGCGCACCATTGTGGACGGCACCCCTGTCAATCTGGGCCGGGACATTTGCCTGATCCGGGAGGTGGCCCGCCGTACCGGGCTCAACTTCATTGCCTCCACCGGCTTTTACTACCAGGAGGAACCCTGGCTGGCCTTCCGGGACGAGGAGCAGATCTACGACCTGCTGATGGGGGACTGCACCGACGGCATCCAGGGTACCGACAGCAAGCCGGGTATCCTGAAGGCCGGGGTGGGCCATGCCGGCCTGACCCCCCTGCTGGAGAAGGTGCTCCATGCCACCGGACGGGTGTCCGCCCAGACCGGGCTGCCCATCTTCTGCCATCATGACCCCTCCGTCCACAGCGGTGGAGATATCCTGGACCTGTTTGAGAGCTGCGGTGTGCCCGCCAACCGGGTAATCCTGGGCCACAGCGGGGACACCGCCGACCTGGACTACCTGACCGCCATGCTGGAGCGGGGATGCTGGCTGGGCATGGACCGCTTCGGCTTCTGC
Source organism: Intestinimonas sp. (assembly GCF_026169115.1). GTDB lineage: Bacteria > Bacillota > Clostridia > Oscillospirales > Oscillospiraceae > Intestinimonas. Next base: position 29,358 of record NZ_JAPFEA010000089.1, read on the forward strand.
GACCGGGACCTGGGGCTGGAACCCCGGGTAGACACCATCGCTGCCCTCTGGCAGCGGGGATGGGGCGGCAGGCTCCTTCTCAGTCACGATTTGGCGGCCTATCTGGCTTTCTGGGACAGCTGGGAGACCACCCAAAACAGTGACTATCTGAACCTGGAGGAGGACTATACATTCATCCACCGGCGGGTGCTCCCTGCCCTGGAGACCAAGGGCCTGGACCGTGAGGCGGCGGAGGGCCTGCTGAGCAAAAACCCCAGGGCATTTTTTGAAGGGCTGTAAGCCTCTCTTAGACAGTTTTGCAAATCAAAATATTTGAGCATCTAAAAGGGCTTGCTGTTTGTGAAGGGCAAACAGCAAGTCCTTTTTATGAGTTTATGAGAGGCGTCGGCAAGGGAGACGGCTTAAACTTGGCCTTGATCGCTGCGCTGGATTGGGGATATTCCCACCGTCCTGGCTGAGACGGCAATACAGGACAGTGACCACATATTCCGGTTTGACTGTTTCATCCAGCCTGCCTTTTTCTTTCTCAAGCCGTTCACCGCATTGCACAGACACAATGCCCAGGCGTAGAAGGTGAGACCGCAGGTAAAAATCGGGTTCGGCAATCTTGCCGAACCCGATTTTTAGTAAGGAGAACAAAATACTGATGAACAAAACAAAGATTCGCTTCCATCCAACAGAATGTGCCCCAGAAAGTGGGCACAGGGCACAAGATCTGTATGTACTTCCGCGCTGGTGTGCAAAATTGGGTTTCTTGTTGCCCATTTGCCGGGCGCCCTCTGAAGACCGGGGCGGGAACGAGGGGGTCGGAATCACCACGCACCGGCATAGCCCAAGGTGACACTGCTGTTTTCGGCCCCCAGAACCATGCAGGCGGGGATGTCCCGTCCCCGCATCAGGCCGTACAGGAACCCGGCGATGAAGCTGTCCCCGGCTCCCATGGTGTCCACCACCTGACAGGGGACGATGGACCCGGGGTAAAACCGTGTCCCATCAAAGGCCAGACTCCCACGCTCCCCTCGGGTGGCCACCACGATCTTCGGACCACGGGCGTGGAGGTTTCGGAGGATGTCCTCCAAGGCGCCGTCGTCGGCGGTGTCGTTGGAGAAAAAGGCGTAGTCCACATAGGGGAGGGCCCTCTGGGCGGCGGGGTCCTCCGGTCGGTCGGCGCAGTCAAAGGCCACCGGGATTCCCCGGGCCTTGATGCGGGGCAGGTCCCCCTCCACCCGGCCCCATAGGCCGGACACCACCAGGTCGTGCCTGCACAGGAAATCCACGTCTGCTTCCGTCAGGCGGAATTCCTCCATGACGCCCTCCTCATAGTCGCCAAACACCCGGTCCCCGTCCACGATGGACACATGGGAGAGGGCGGTGGACCCGGGGGCGGTGTGCAGGTGGGACACGTCCACCCCCTTGCCCTCCAGGGCCCGGCGCAGGAAAGGTCCGTGGGGGTCGTCTCCCACCACGCCGGTATAGGAGGCAGCGCCCCCCAGACGGACGGTGTAAACCGCCACATTCACCGGGTTCCCGCCGGGGAAGGCTTCCCCAGTCTGGTCATAAAAATCAATGCAGTTGTCGCCCACGGCGGCCAGTTTCAGCTTTTTTTCCATATCGTCCTCCTGTGCATTCCGTGGCTACGGCAACATGGCCCGGACCCGCTCCACCGCCCGGCGGGCGGCCAGCGTAGGCTCGGCAATGTAGGCCGTCACCAGTTCGATGGTGGCCCGGCCCCGGTATCCCCGGCGTTCCAGCTCCCGGAGCAGCTCCGGCAGGTAGAGCCGTCCCTCTCCGGGCAGCAGATGGGAGTCGCTGGCCCCATCGCTGTCCACCAGATGGAGGTGGGCCATCCGGGGCCCCAGCAGGTCCAGATACTCCGTCGCCGGCGCGCCCGTCGCCGCCGGCGGTACTACGTCGCACATCCCTAGCAGACAGGGGGAGCCCACCTCGTCCAGGGCCTGGGCCAGTTCCCCCGCCGTGGTACACAGATTGCTTTCGTAAGGGGTGAGGCTCTCCAGCAGGATGCTGTGACCGATGGCCTCGGCGTGGGCGGCCAGGACCCGCAGACTGTCGATGAGCCGCTTCCACAGGGCCTGTCGGGGCACGCCGCAGCCGCCGTGCCCCACGGAGATCAGGGTATGCTCCGCCCCCAGGGCCTTGCCCATGTCCAGGCAGAGCTTCAAATAGTCCATGGCATCCTCCCACTGGAGAGGGGTGCCCGCCATGTAGTTGTAGGGGTAGGCGTTGTGCTCCGGGGTGTAGACCCGCACCGGTATAGCGTACCGCTCTGCCAGATCCAGCACTGTCCTCAGCTCCCCCCGCCGGAGGTCGGGGGCGTAGGCGTGGGGGCGTCCCCCCCACAACTCAATGTAGTCATATCCCAGATCCCGGGCGTCGGCAAAGGCCCACTCCAGGGGAAAACGCTGGTAGCCGCTGGTGAACATACCCAGTTCCATAGCTCCTCCTGACAGGGACCGCCCCGGTGCTGCCCGGGGCGGTCCCTCACGATCTCAGATCAGTACTTGAATTGACGGTAGTAGCGGCGGATCTCCATGGGATGGCAGTTGATGGCCTCCATGTGGGCGTCGATGCGCTGGGTGACGGCGTGGGTCACCAGATGGGAGAGATTGCCCCGGTACTTCTCGTCGATGCCGGGCAGATCGTAGTCCTTGGAGTCGATGACAGTGAAGTTGCCGCACACCCGGGGCAGGAACTTCACCACCCGCTCGCTGAGGGGACGCTGGGCGTCCTCCCCCACGAAAACGGTCACCGGGGTGTCCCGGTCCACGATCTCCAGCATGCCGTGGAAAAATTCGGCGGAGTGGATGCTTTTGGTACGGATCCAGTGTTGCTCTTCCCAGTAGCACATGGCGTAGGAGTAGGTGGAGCCGTACTGGTTGCCGGCGCCCACAAAGTAGTGGAGCTTGTCGTCGTGGTGCTTCTGGGCAAAGGCCAGGCCAAAGGCGTCGGCCGCCTTCTCCACCTCCACCAGGTCCCGGGCCAGATGGGCGTCCAACTGGGCGTAGTAGTCGTCGTACTCCGGGAATTCTCCCTGGTGGTACATGAAACGGTCGGCCACCATGAAGAATTTGAGCTGCTCATTGGCGGGATAGGCGATCTCCCAGTCCACCATCTTGGCAAGGTCTGCGGTCTCCACGTCGATAAAGCCCAGCACCTTGGCGCCGGCCGCCTTGACCTTCTCCACACCCTTTACCATTTCCTCGGTGCTGCCGGTGACAGAGGAGATGATTACGATGGTACCCTCCCCCACCCGGGGATTGCCGGTGGTGAGGTACTCCGCTGCATTCTCCACAAAGAGGTCCAGGCCGGAACGCTCTTTCATGTGGGCCTGGGCCTGCAGGCAGGAGGCCCAGGTACCGCCGATGCCCAGCCAGCACAGGTTGCGGAAGCCCTTCTGGCAGATGTCATCCACGATGGCCTCGATCTGGGGCCGGAGGGCCAGGGCGCCCTGGACGCTGGCAAGCTGTTTTTCCTCGTCAAATTTCAGCATAAAAATCTCCTTACCGGGGGCTTATTGGCCCACCTTCAGCTTCTGATAGTAGTCGTTGTAAATGGTGAGGGCATCGCCCACGTCCTCCTGGAAGAAGACGTTTTCCTTGTAGTCAAAGTCCTTGGCGGGGTCGTTGCGGTAAGATTCGGGTGCGGCGGCCACAGCGGCGTCGTTGGGGCAGAAGTAGGGGAACTCCTCCAGGTTCTTGGCCATGACCTCGGGGGTGCAGATGTAGTCCAGGAACTTGTAGGCCAGATCGGTGTGCTTGGCGCCGGTGGGCATCACGTACATGTCGAAGCCCAGCTGCACGGCATCATCGGTGAAGGGGGCCACCACCAGGGGGTTCTCCTCGCCCATCTCGGCCATGGCCCAGGAGGCGTTTCCGTCGTAAGTGAGGGCCACGGAGGCGGTGCCGTTGGTCAGGTTCTGCTCGGCGGCGCCGTAGGCCACCACGTTCTCGTTGAACTTCACCAGCCACTCATAGGCTTCGGCGATCTCGCTCTCCACGGTGGAGTTGGGGTCGTAGCCCAGGGCGATGAGGGCGATGGGGAACAGGTTCCGGGCGCCGTCAATGGTGCTGATCTGGCCCTTCAGAGAGGGATCGAGCAGATCGTTGTAGCAGGTGATCTCAATGGGGCAGGTCTCCTTATTATACACCACATAGATGTAGTTGCCCAGATAGGGGATGCTGTGTTTGGGAGAGGACCAGTAGGCGGAGTTGATGTTGGAGGCATTGGGGACCTGGCTCATGTCCAGTTCCTCCACATAGCCGCCCGCAATCAGGGACTCCATATAGGCGTCGCAGGTCATGATGAGGTCGTACTCCTGGCCGCCACCGGCGGTGAGCTTAGTGATGGCGTCGGCGTTGTCGCTCATGTAGGAGAGGTTGACGGTGCAGTTGTTCTGGCTTTCAAAGTCGGCGATGAGCTCGTCGGAGATGTACTGCTGCCACATGTAGATGTTCAGCTCGGTGCTGGCTTCGGCGGGGGTTTCGGGGGCGTCGGTACCGGGGGCGGTCTCAGCGGGGGTCTTCCCGCCGCCACAGGCGCACAGGGCCAGGAGCATGGCGCTGGCAAGGACTCCAGACAGGATTCTCTTCATGAAAATGTTCCTCCTTTTTATTTGGCTCTTGGTTCTATTCCGTATCGCCGAGGCGCTTCCCCGGGCGGTAAGGACCGTTCAGGCGGCCTGGCTCCGCTTGCGGAGCGCGGCCTTGACTGCGTTGCTCAACAGCATACACGCCACGATGACCAGGATCATGATGGTGGTGAGGGCATTGACATCGGGGGTGACGCCGCTTTTGTTCATGGAGAGGATGAGCACGGGCAGGGTGGTGTTTTTTGCGCCGGAAAGCATGTTGCTCATAACCACGTCGTCAATGGAGAGGGTGAAGGAGAGGAAGGCTGCCGACATGACGCCGGGCATGATGCTGGGCAGGGTCACCCGGCAGAAGGTCTGGATGCGGTTGGCGCCCAGGTCCATGGATGCCTCCTCCAGGGTGTTGCCGTCGCCGCTGATGCGGCCCTTGATGGTGACCACGGCGTAGGGGATGCAGAAGGTGCAGTGGCCGATGAGGATGGACCCCATGCCAAGGGCGAACCCCACGTTCATAAAAATAATGAGCAGGGCCACCGCCAGCACGATTTCTGGGACGATGATGGGGATGAAGATCATGCCGTTGATGAATTTTTTCATCCGGAACTCATATCGCTTGAGCCCTAGCGCGCCCAGGGTGCCCACCACCACGGAGATAACGGTGGCCAGCACAGCGATGACGATGGAATACCACAGGCTGTCCATGAGAGCATGGTTGCCGAAGAGCTTGCCATACCACTGGGTGGTGAAGCCACTCCAGTAGTAGTTATAGCGTTGGTCATTGAAGGAGAAGATCATCATGACCACCACGGGGATATAGAGCACGGTGTAGATGAGGATGGCGTAAAGGTCGCCCAGGACACCCAGGGTCTTCCGGCGTCGCTGCACCTTGGTAAGATTGGCCATTTACACCACCTCCATATCTTCCAGCTTGGCAAAGCGGGTGTAGAGGAAAATGAGAGCGCCGGTGATGACAAGCAGCAGCACAGAAAGGGCGGCGCCCAGGGGCCAGTTCCGAATGGCGCCGAACTGATTTTTGATGATGTTGCCGATGTAGAGGACCTTGCCGCCGCCCAGCATGTCGGAGACGGTGTAGATGCCCAGACTGGGGATAAACACCAAAATGACGGCGGAGAAGATACCGGGGAAGGTGAGGGGCAGGGTCACCCGGAAGAAGGTCTCCCGGGGGGTGGCCCCCAAGTCGGAGGAGGCTTCCAGCAGGGACTTTTGCAGCTTCTCAATGGAGCTGTAAAGGGGGAGTACCGCGAAGGGGAGCATGTTGGTAATCATACCCAGTACCACCAGCCCGTCGGTGTAGACGAAGGTGATGGGGGCGTCCACGATGCCGGCCCACTGGAGGAAGTTGTTCACCGGTCCGCTGGTCTGGAAGAGGAGCAGCCAGCTGTTCAGGCGCATCAGGGAGTTGGTCCAGAAGGGGATCATGATGAGCATGATGAGCCGGGAGGCCGTCTCCGGGGGCTTGCGGGCAATGTAGTAGGCGAAGGGGTAGCCCAGCAGCAGGCAGAGCACCGTGGTGAAAAGAGCCACCTGGAGAGATTTGAGGATGACCTTGAAGTAGGTGGCGTCCAGCAGGGTCTGATAGCTCTCGGTGGAGAACTCATAGACCACGTCGCCGAAGACGCCCCGGGACATAAAGCTGATGTAGATGATGAAGAGCATAGGGAGGGTGACAAAGAGGATCATCCACACCGACACCGGGCCGGCTTGGGCCAGGGCGGGGATGGTCTTCCGCCGCACGTCCCGCTTCCGGCTGATGGCCTGGAGATCGGCGGTGTCATTGATGTGCGTGCTCATATTCCCGCCCCCTTACGCCTGAGCCTTTTTGATGGCCACGGACTTGTCCGGGTCCCAGAAGACCCGGACTGGATCGCCCTCCCGGAGACGCTCGTCCTGCTCAAAGCGGGAGAGTTTGATCTCGGTGCCGTCGGAGAGATCCAGGGCCGTTTTGACCACCGTGCCCATGTAAGTAAAGTCTTTCACCGTGGCAGGCAGGTCGAAGCCCTCTGCCTGTCCGTTGCTCAGCTCCAGATACTCGGGGCGAATGGAGACGTGCATCTCCTCTCCCACCTGGAATCCCTCGCCCCGGGTGGTGAGCAGACCCGCCGGGCACTCCACCCGAAGCAGGTCCCCCTCCACAGCCCGGACCACGCCATCAAAGATGTTGGACTCGCCAATGAAGCCGGCCACGAACCGGGTCCTGGGCCGGTCGTAGATCTCCCGGGGGGTGTCCAGCTGCTCAATAACGCCGCCGTTCATGACGGCGATGCGGTCGGACATGGTGAGGGCTTCCTCCTGGTCGTGGGTGACGTAGACAAAGGTGATACCCAGCTTCCGCTGGAGCCGCTTGAGCTCCAGCTGCATCTGCTTGCGCAGCTTCAAATCCAGGGCGCCCAGGGGTTCGTCCAGCAGCAGCACCTTGGGGTTGTTGATGAGAGCCCGAGCGATGGCCACCCGCTGCTTCTGGCCGCCGGAGAGGGCGTCGGGCTTTCGGCTTTCGTAGCCGGTGAGCTGCACCAGGGAGAGCATTTCGGTCACGCGGCGGCGGATCTCGTCCTTGGGCACCTTCTTGATGGTCAGGCCGTAGGCTACGTTGTCGAAGACCGTCATGTGCGGGAACAGGGCGTAGTTTTGGAAGACGGTGTTCACGTCCCGCTGATAGGGCTCCTTGTTCTCCACCCGTTCTCCCTGGACCTTGATGATGCCGGAGGTGGCGTCCTCAAATCCGGCAATCATCCGCAGGGTGGTCGTCTTGCCGCAGCCGGACGGCCCCAGCAGGGTCAGGAATTCACCCTCCTGAATCTCCATGTTCATTTTCCGTACCACTAGGTTGGAACCAAAACGTTTTTCCACGTCGATCAGAGATACAATACTCTCTGGCATACCATCCCCACCTCATTTTTAATCAAAACAACGAAAAACACCGGCTGAAACGGACAGGTTCCTGGATGTTTTTTCTAACTGTCTGCATCATAGCATAATTTATTGCTGGAATCAATGGATTTTTGCAGATATGAGAAAAATATATCATACCACTTTAAGGTTTTAGATATTATTTCTGGACTTATCCCCTGTTTTCCCGGGCTTTCCCCATTTAGAGCCGCCGGATACCGGGTAAAATTGGTCTGAAATCAAGATATCTTATCTGCCGGCATTCGCGTTGCGCCGGAGGAGAAAGTATGCTATGATGATTAAAACCGCCGCCTGCCGCCGGACCGGCATGGGGGACGGAATGGGTCAGTTTGGGAGGGACGCATCATGCAGGAATATCGGCCACGGCCCAGCGCCCGCGCCCGGGAACTGCTGGAGGGACTTTTGGCGGATCACCGGCTTCTGCCAGGGGACCGTCTTCCCTCGGAGCGCAGTCTCAGCGAGGCATGGGGGCTCAGCCGGACCACCCTGCGCAGCGCGGTGGCCCTCATGGAGCAGGACGGCCGCCTGGTCTCCCGGCGGGGCTCTGGGACCTTCGTGGCGTCGGAGAAGTATACCCGGAAGCTGCAGGGACTTTTGTCCATGAGCCAGTCGGCGGCGGAGCAGGGCAGACGGGTGACCACCCAGTTGCTGGAGCTGCGGCGAACGGAGTGCGGCAAGCATCTGGCCCGGCGCTTTGACCAGGTGTTGGGCTATCCCCTTTATAAAATCGTCCGGCTGCGGTCAGTGGACGGGGAGCCTTTGATGGTGGAGACTTCCTACATCCCGGCACGGCGGGTGAGCGGACTGGAGGACAAGGACCTGGAGCACAACTCCCTCTTTTCGGTACTGGAAGAGGACTTTGGCATCCTACCTGTCCAGGGCGAGGAAAAGATCGGCATCACCTACGCTACGGCGGAGGAGGCGGAGCTCATGGGCATTGAGAGCGGATCCCCCCTCTTCTGGATCGTCAGTATGACCTACGACCAGACAGGGCAGCTCATGGAGTACTGCCGGGCGGCGGCCCGGCCCGACCGGCTGCGGATCACCACAGTGATGGAGCTCCAGGCGGAGGAGGTCGACGCTGGTGAGGCATGACGAGCCTGTGGGGCCCAAGTCGCCCCTCTACCTCCAGCTCCGGGAGCTCATTCGGAGCAAAATCGAAAATGGAGAGTATCTCCCCGGCACAGCCATCCCGTCGGTAGGCGCCCTGGCGGAGACTTACGGCATCCACCGTCTGTCGGTCCGCTCGGCCATCTCCGCCCTCATCGGTGAGGGGCTTTTGCAGAGCGTCCAGGGCAAGGGCATCTTCGTGGTGGGGGAAAAACTGGCCCAGGATCTGGGGACAGTGGGCGGCTTTGAGCAGACCCTCAAGGAGGGGGCTCAGCGGTCGGAGACCCGGCTGCTGATGAAGGCGGCCCGGCCCGCCGGCAGCCTGTACGCCGGGTATCTGGGTTGTGCTCCGGAGGATATTCTTTATTATGTCAAGCGTCTTTGCCTTCTGGACGGGGAGCCTCTCTCCCTGGAGGAAGCCTATGTCCCCAGAGATCTGGTTCCCAATCTCCCCAACGTGGACTTGAACGTCTTCAGTCTCCACCAGGTGTACGCCTTCTACGGCATCCGCCTGGTCCGGGGGGAACAGAGTCTCTCCATCTCCCGGCTGGACTCGGCGGAGGCCCGGCTGCTGGATGTGGACGCCCACAGGGGGGTGCTCACGCTCCAGTGTGTCAACTACGACGCCCAGGGTCGGGCCATTGAGTGTACCCGCTCCCACATCCGGGGAGACAAGTGCGAGCTCAATGTCCACTTCCAGAGAGAGCATTGAAAGAAACCGGCGTGGCCGGACGAAACTGTGATTCTGTCCGGCCACGCCGGTTTTTGTTCCGATTGTATCGCCGCCAGGCCCTCAACCGGCTGTCAGCCATATGCCGCGGCTAGGTCCGCCCGCTCAGCTGCCGCTCCGGGACCGACCCCTCCGCAGGGCCCCTGCGGTTTGAGTGTTCTGCAAACAAACATCAGCCTGTGGAAACAGCCGATTCCGGCTGCTTCCACAGGCTGATGTTTCTGTCTGCTGTAAATTGGTCCCAGCTTCCGGCAAAAGACCCGGACGGCTCAGGGTGTGATCCGGTCAGCCTCGGTGATGAGGCGGAGCACCCGACAGGGGCTGCCGGCGGCCACCACCCCGGCGGGGATATCCCGGGTGACCACGCTGCCCGCGCCGATGACGCTGCTGTGGCCGATGGTGACCCCCTGGAGGACCACCACGTTGCCCCCCAGCCACACGTCGTCCTCCAAGGTGATGGGGAGGGCCCGCTCCAGGCCCTGGGCCCGCTGCACCGCGAGAAGGGGATGGCTGGCGGTGTAGAGCCCACACCCTGGTCCAAGGAAACACCGCTTTCCGAGGGTGATGGAAGCGCCGTCCATCAGATAGACGCCGTGATTGAGGAAGCAGCCGTCGCCGATGCGGCAGTTGCTGCCGTAGTCGGCGTAGAAGGGAGAGAGGATGGTCACTCCCTCGCCCAGGTCCGGGATGAGGGTCCGGAGCAGGGCCAGCCGCCCGGCGTCCTCCCCCGGAGGGAGGGCGTTGTAGTCGGCGCACAGCTGGTCCGCCCTGCGCCGCGCGGCCAGGAGCTCTGGGTCAAAGTTGGCGTCGTACCAGAGGCCGGCGTCCATTTTTTCGCGCTCGGTCAAGGGGGATGCCTCCTTACAGGTTCATGATGAGGGGGACCAGCACGGGGACGGCGAAGGAGAGGATGACCCCGGAGACAAAGGAGTAGATGGTGATGCGCTCGTGGGTGGAGCCCACCACCACAGGGAGCACGGTGTCCATGGCGGCAGCCCCGGGAAGTCCCACACATTCAATGAAGCCAAGGCGCTTGGCCACGATGGGGATGAGGAGGATGGAGCCCACCTCCCGCATGACGTTGGAGAGAAAGGCTACGGCGGAGAGGGTGGCGGAGTAAGTGGAGAGGAGCATGGGGGCCAGGGAGTACCAGCCGAAGCCGGCGCTGGCGGCCATGGTCTCCTGAACGGTGAGGGGGAGGAGCAGGCTCCCCAGAGCGGCAAAGCCCACGGTGCCGGCGGCCACGGCCACGGGGATGAGGAGCACCTTGAGCCCGGCGGCTTTGATGTCCCGCCAGACGTTGCCCTGCCGACCCATGTCCACGCCAACCAGGAAAAGGATGAGGCAGAGCCCCACGGTGATGAAGGTGCCACAGTGCTCGGCCAGAGCCGGGGGGATGAAGAGGTAGCCTGCGGCGATGCCGCCCAGGACGGCGCCAATGATCCAGCCGGTCATGCCTTCTTCACCTCCTCCTTGTCCGCCTCCCGCTGGGAGGGGGTCCGGCCCTGCTTGTCCAGGCCCAGGAGCCGGCGAACCAGGGTGACGGCCAGCAGAGAGCCGGCCAGAGCGAAGATGGTGATGACCAGAGCGGAGAAGCCGATCTCGCCCAGGGAGGAGATGACTTTGTCGTCGGCGCCGATCTCTACCCCCAAAACGGCGATGAGGGCGATGAGGGCCACGGTCTGGAGCCGGCCCAGCCAGGGGAGTTCCCGGCTCCGGACCGATTTGCGGGAGCCGACAAAGACCCCCAGAGCCAGCATCCCGATGTAGAGGAGCAGACTGAGATCCATATACTGCACGGTGTGGTGCCTCCTGTTCTTTTGATGGGGCGTCCCGTTTCCCCCAGGACGCCCGCCCATTCCCAAGAGATAAGGTACCAGATATGGCGGGGGATTGCAAGCGTACAATCGAAAAAGGCTCCACCGTTTCTGGGAAACGGTGGAGCCTTCGCAGGGCGGCGGGGGAGAAAAGAGGGGACGTGCTCAGCGGTTCAGATAGCGGCGGACCACCCGGTTGGCGGTCTGGGCGGTCTCCTGCTCATCCATGGTGGTGAGCGCCCCATTTTGTACCACGGGGACGCCGTTTACGATGGTGTAGTCCACGCTGCCCTGGAAGCCCACGGTGCCCAGCACCGACATGGGGTCGAACTGGGCCCCCACCAGACTCAGCCGGTCCAGGTCGATGAGGAAACAGTCGGCGGCCTTGCCGGGGGCCAGGACGCCGATGTCGTCCCGGCCCAGGAGCCGGGCGGAGCCCCGGGTGGCCAGCTTGAGCACCTCGTAGCCGGTGGGGGCGGCGGCGCTGGCCTGGAGCCGGTGGAGGAGGTAGCACATCCGCAGCTCCTCCAGCAGGCTGGAGCCGTCGTTGGAGGCGGCCCCGTCCACCGCCAGCCCCACGGGGACCCCCAGCCGGAGCATCTCGGGCACCCGGCACACGCCGGAGGAGAGCTTCATGTTGGAGATGGGGCAGTGGGCCACGCCGGTGCCGGTGTCGGCCAGGAGCCGGAGCTCGGCGTCGTTGAAGTGGATGCCGTGGGCATACCACACATCGGGCCCCACCCAGCCCAGGGACTCCATGTAGGCAAGGGGGCGCATGCCGAATTTCTCCAGGGTGAACTGCTCCTCGTCGCGGGTTTCGGCCACATGGGTGTGGAGCCGGACCCCCAGGCTCCGGGCCAGCTTGGCGCTCTCCCGCATCAGGTCCCCGGAGACGGAGAAGGGGGAGCAGGGGGCCAGGACCACCTGGCGCATGGAGTAGGGAGAGGGATCGTGCCACACCCGGACCAGCCGCTCCGAGTCGGCCAGGATCTCGTCGATGGTCTGCACCACCGAGTCGGGGGGGAGACCGCCGTCCTTCTGGGAGAGGTCCATGGACCCCCGGGAGGCCACGAAGCGGATGCCCGCCTGACTGGCGGAGCGGAACTGGGCGGCGATGAGGTCGCCGGCGTTTCGGGGAAAGACATAGTGGTGGTCGAAGCAGGTGGTGCACCCGGTTTTCAGAAGGGTCCCGAAGCCGGTGAGGGAGGACCAGGCCGCCACCTCCTCGTCCAGGCCCTTCCAGACCTCGTAAAGGGTGACCAGCCAGGGGAAGAGCTCCATCCGCTGGACCTCGGGCAGGTTCCGGGAGAAGAGCTGATAGAGGTGGTGGTGGGTGTTGATGAGACCGGGATAGACCACCATGGAGGAGGCGTCTAGGACCGTGTCGGCCTGGTGGTAGTCGGGGCCGATGGAGACGATGACGCCGTCCCGGATGAAGAGGTTGACGCGCTCGTAGAGGGTGTCGCTGTCGTCACAGGAAACGATGTAGCGGGCATTCTTGATGAGCAGGGTGGACATGTTCCGTACCTCCTTCTCCCCGCGTGCAGGCGGGGCATTGCCGCAGCCAGTGCCTTTGCCACCAGTATACCACGCTCCGGCAGACAGCACAATGAAAAAGCGCCGGACCAGTTTCTATGCAGAACAAAGGGCGGCGGACTTGCTTTCGGGGGGCAGGAATGTTAAAATTTTCATATATGATGCGGCCCGCTGGGGAACACGCCGGATGGAATTGCGTCTAAATACACAAAAGACCGGCCGTGCTCACGCTGGGAAGGAGGCCGCCCCATGAAGCTCCCCGCCCTGCCCCTCTATGCCGCCGCCCACTTCTGGGTGGACTTCGCCTGCGCCCTGCTGATGCTGGGGCGGCTGGAGGGGGGCGGCGACGCCGTCGCCGCCCTGCTGCTCTACAACTGCTTCGCCTTTGCCGTCCAGATGCCGGTGGGTCTGCTGGCCGACGCCCTGGGGGGCGGGGAGCGGTTCGCCGCCCTGGGCTGCGGTCTCACCGCCCTGGCCTGGGGCCTGCCCGGCCAGCTCCCCGCCGCCGTCTGCGCCGGACTGGGCAACGCCTGCTTCCATGTGGGGGGCGGACTCTATACCCTCAATGGCAGTGAGAAATGCGGCCCCCTGGGGCTCTTTGTCTCGCCGGGGGCCCTGGGTATCGCCCTGGGCGGACTGCTGGCCGCTGACGGCGGGCTCCCGGTCCCGGCGGTGGTCTTGGTGCTGCTGGCCCTGGGGGCCGCCCTCCTCCGCTGGGGGCGGGGCGCCCCCAGCGCCCCCCTGGACCTGACGCCGGAGGGCGGGGCGGAGGGCCTGTTCCCCCTCCTGTGTCTCTTCGCCGTGGTGGTGCTGCGGTCCTTTGCCGGCACCCTTTTTGCCTTTCCATGGAAGGGGTCGCTGCCCCTGGCGCTGGCCTGCGCCACGGCGGGGGGCAAGGCCATCGGCGGCCTGCTGGCCGACCGGCTGGGCCCACGGCGGACGGCCTGGTTTTCCCTGCTCCCATCGGCGGCCTGTTTCCTCCTGGCGGGGCGGGCGGGGCCCGGTCTGGCCGCCGTGTGTCTCTTCAACATGACCATGCCCCTCACCCTCTGGGGGGCCGCCCGCCGTCTCCCCGGTGTCCGGGGTCTGGCCTTCGGGCTGCTCACCTTCGCCCTCTTCCTGGGAGTGGTCCCCGCCCTTCTGGGGTATGCCCCCCTGCCGGCTGGGCCATTGTCCGCCGCCCTGGCCGCCCTCTGTTCCCTGCCTCTGCTCCTCCTGGGCCTTGGAAGGGGGGATGGGTCACGCTGAATCACTTCCTGCTCTGTCTGGCCCTCACCCTGGCCGTTGAGCTGCCCCTGGCCCTGCTGTGGGGCGTACGGGGACAGGACCTGCTCCTGTGCGCCCTAGCCAACCTGCTCACCAACCCGGCGGTGGTCCTCCTTAACCTGATCTTCCCTGCTCTCTGGCTCCTGCTCCTGCTGGAGTGTGCCGCCGTGGGGGCAGAGGGGGCCGTCTACCGCCTGTGCGCCCGGCACATCCGGGCCCCCCTCCTGTTTTCCCTGTGTGCCAACGCCTGTTCTTTCGGATTCGGACTTGTGATCGGAGGTATGATGAAATGAAACCGAGACTTTTGGCCTGTGTCCTGCTCCTGACCCTGGCGGTGCTGCCCGCCGCCGCCCAAGCCGACGTGGTGGTCCCTGGGCAGAAGCCCCCAGAGCCCGCCGGAGAGACCGCCGCCTTTGAGGAACTCTATGGCGGGGACTTTGTGGACTTCGACCCCGCCTACACGGACGCTATGGACGGGCCGATGGAGATCGCCCTGTGGCTCTATCCTGGGGCGGCGGAGCCCCTGCGGACCATCACAGTGGAGGACTACCCGGCGAATGCGCTGGACACCTGCTACGTGGACGGCGCGGGGAATTTCTGGGGCTATACGCGCTACATCTATGGATACCGCTTTGTGTGGATCTGCCTGTCTGACCCCACAGGGACGTCGGTAGAGCCTGACCAGACCGTCATCGACCAGGTGGAGGCGCGTTCGGCGGAGCTGGAGGCCGCCCAGCGGACGCAGATCGTCCTGGCGGTGGTGCTGGTGGCCGCCGTGGTAGTGGCGACCCTGGCGCTCATCCTCAAGCTCCGGAAACGGGGCAGGCGGGCCAGTTAAGGGAAAATGAAAAGGGGGCGGGTCCACTCTGTGGACCCGCCCCCTTTGCAGTTTTGCGGTCACTGGATGGAGACCACCTGGTAGCCGGCCTCCTCCACGGCATTTTTCAGCTCCTCATCGGTAGCGGGGCCGCTCACCGTGGCGCATTTCCCCTCCAGGTCCACGCTGGCGGACTCGCCGGGGAGGGCGTTGAGGGCCTTGGACACATGGGCGACGCAGTGCTGGCACATCATACCTTCGATCATGATCTTCTTTTCCATATGAGACACTCCTTTTTCGTTTTGCGGTGTGGGTTTTGTGGTTTCGGGTCCCGCGGAGACCTCCGGGGAGGCCGGGGCGGTGTGCTTGGGCTTGAAGAGCTTGAGCCGCAGGGCGTTGGACACCACGCACACCGAGCTCAGGCTCATGGCGGCGGCGCCGAACATGGGGTTGAGCATGAAGCTGGTGATGTGCAGGGCGTAGAAGACGCCGGCGGCCAGGGGGATGCCCAGGGTGTTGTAGAAGAAGGCCCAGAAGAGATTTTGCTTGACGTTGCGGATGGTGGCCTTGGAGAGCTCCACGGCGGTGACGGCGTCCATGAGGTCGCTCTTCATGAGGACGATGTCAGCCGACTCGATGGCCACGTCGGTACCGGCGCCGATGGCCAGGCCCACGTCGGCCCGGGCCAGGGCGGGGGCGTCGTTGATGCCGTCGCCCACCATGGCCACCTTCTTGCCCTGGGCCTGGAGCTCGGCGATGACCCGCTCCTTGTCCTGGGGCAGCACCTCAGCGATGACGGTGCTCACCCCCAGCTCCCGGCCAATGGCGTTGGCGGTGCGCTGGTTGTCGCCGGTGAGGAGGACCACGTCGATGCCCAGATCCCGGAAGGCGGCGATGGCGGCGGCGCTGGTGGGCTTCACTGTGTCGGCCACGGCGATGAGCCCGATGAGCCTGCCGTCCTGGGCGAAGTAGAGGGGTGTGCGGCCATTCTCCGCCAGCGTGTCGGCGGCGGCTAACTGGCCGGCCAGATCCACCCCGTGCTCCTCCATCATGGCCCGGTTGCCCGCCAGGAAGGCGGAGCCCTGGAGGTCGGCCATGACCCCTCTGCCGTGGAGGGCGGAGAAGTTCTCGGCGGGGACCAGGGGGATGTTCCGCTCCTCCGCCTCGTGTACGATGGCCTCGGACAGGGGGTGCTCGGAGGGCTTTTCCAGGGAGGCGGCCACGCAGAGGAGTTCCTCCACAGTGACGTCCCCCACGGGCTGAATGTCGGTCACCCTGGGTCTGCCCTGGGTGACGGTGCCCGTCTTGTCCAAGACGATGGTCTGGATGGTGTGGAGGGTCTCCAGGGCCTGGGCGGACTTGATGAGGATACCGTACTCGGCCCCCTTGCCAGTGCCCACCATGATGGCCACCGGGGTGGCCAGGCCCAGGGCACAGGGGCAGGAGATGACCAGCACGGCCACCCCGGCGGTGAGGGCCCGGGTGATGTCGCCGCCGGTGGCCAGGAGCCAGGCCGCGGCGGTGACGGCGGCGATGACCATGACCACGGGGACGAAGACGCCGGCCACCTTGTCGGCCAGCTTGGCGATGGGGGCCTTGGAGGAGGCGGCCTCATCCACCAGGGCGATCATCTGGGCCAGGGTGGTGTCGTCGCCCACCCGGGTGGCCCGGAAGGTGAAGGAGCCGGACTTATTGATGGAGGCCGAGACCACCCTGTCGCCGGGGCCCTTCTCCACGGGGAGGGACTCGCCGGTCAGGGCGGACTCATCCACGGCAGAGACGCCCTCGGTGACCACACCGTCCACAGGGATGGAGCCGCCGGGGCGGACCAGGATGAGGTCGCCCACCGCCACCTCCTCCACCGGGACCTCGGTCTCCACGCCCTCCCGGAGGACGGTGGCCGTCTTGGGGGCCAGGTCCATGAGGCGGCTGATGGCCTGGCTGGTCTTGCCCTTGGAGCGGGTCTCCAGGTACTTGCCCAGGGTGATGAGGGTGAGGATCATGCCGGCGGACTCAAAGTAGAGGTCCATGGCCCAATGCTCCACACGGGCCATGTCCCCGTGCCCCAGGCCGTAGCCGATCTGGAAGAGGGCGGCCACGCCGTAGAGCACGGCGGCGGCGGAGCCCACGGCGATGAGGGAGTCCATGTTGGGGGCGCCGTGGAGGAGGGTCTTGAAGCCCACCCGGTAGTACTTGTCGTTGATATACATGATGGGCAGCACCAGCAGGAATTGGATGAGCGCGAAGGCGAAAGCGTTCCGGCTGTCGTGGAGGAAGGCGGGGAGGGGCCAGCCCATCATGTGGCCCATGGCGATGTAGAAGAGGGGGATCAGGAAGCACAGGGACGTGAGAAACCGGCGCTTCATGCCGCGAAGCTCCTCCTCCATCTGCCGGGCGGCCTGGGCCCGGGCGTCTGCCCTGGCTTCTCCCTTGCCGGCAGCCGCCTGGGGCAGGGCGCAGCCATAGCCGGCGGCGTCCACAGCGGCCATGATGGCCTCCGGAGACTCGGCGGCGGGGTCGTACTCCACCGTCATGGAGCCGCCCAGCAGGTTCACATTGACCTCACTGACGCCCTCCAGCTTCCGTACCGCCTTGTCCACATGGGCGGAGCAGGCCGAACAGGTCATGCCCGTTACGGTAAATTTTTGTTTCATGCACACACCTCATAAAGAAACCTATAAACAGTTGAAAATGGCCCTGGACCATAGCCAGTCCAAAGCTCAAAGTTCTTTTTGGTTCTTGCAGCTTGTCGAAAAAAACCAAAATGGATTTTTCAACAAGCTGCTGACTTTTTCGATTTCATCGAAAAAGTTCTTGACTGTACGCGAAAGTGGGGGCTCACCGCCCCCCTTTCACACTTTTCCCCCGTGGCTTGTTTTGCGTGGTGCGGCTTTCAGCAAGAGGGCAAAAAGGGGAAAAAGCGGAAAATCAGAGCCAGTCCAAAGCCTAAAGTTCTTTTTGCTTCTTTTTCTTTCAAGAAAAAGAAGAGAAGAAAAAGAAGTTACTTCAGAATTTTGCCCAGCATGTCCACCAGCTCGTCGATCTTCTCCTCCCGCTCGCCCTGGGTCTGGGCGGTGTTGACGCAGTGTTTGAGGTGGGCGGTGAGGATCTCCCGGTTGGCCTTGCCCAGCATGGCCTGAGCCGCCATGACCTGGGTGGAGATATCAATGCAGTACCGGTCCTCCTCCACCATTTTGATGATGCCGTCCATCTGTCCCCGGGCCGTCTTCAAGAGCCGGAGCACCGTCTTCTGATCTGCCATCATGGCGCTTCCCTCCCATGCTTGATGGTTCTGATAATACCCCCCGGGGGTGGGGGGCACCCCTATCATACCCCCAGGGGGTGTTCCTGTCAAGGCTTTTTTGCGATGCAAAAGCAGAGCAAAATTGTCCATGTGCCGCTTTCAGCGGCACGGCCATAAAATTTCTTGACATTTTGCTGTTCTAGTGTATTATTTATATAGAACACTAAGACACGAGGAGGAAGTGCCATGCAGTTCAGCAACAGCGTGCCCATCTATCTCCAGGTGATGGAGGACATGAAGCGGGAGATGGTGACAGGGGGGCTGCCGGCGGGGAGCCGGGTGGAGTCGGTGCGGACCCTGGCCGCCCGGTACGGCATCAACCTCAATACCATGCAGCGGGTGTGCGCTGAGTTGGAGCGGGAGGGCCTGCTGGAGACCCGGCGGGGGGTGGGCTCCTTCGTCACCGGGGACTGGGAACGGCTCTCCGCCCTCCGGGAGGAGATGGCCCAGACCCTGGTGGCCCACTACCTCAAAGGGATGGCGGGGCTGGGCTTTTCCCGGCTGGAGGCCGCCGAGCGGCTGAGCGGGGAGGAAGAAGACGGTGGACAGTCTGCTGGAAGTCAAAGGGCTTTATAAGTATCTGGACGGGCGGAGCGTGCTGGGCGCGTGCAGCTTCTCCCTGGCGCCGGGCCATATCACCGGCCTGTTGGGCCCCAACGGGGCGGGAAAGTCCACCCTCCTGAGGACCATCGCCGGGCTGTGGCGGCCCGACGGGGGCGAGATTTCCCTCCACGGGCGGCCCATCACCCGCCAGGACCGGCCCAAGGTGGCCTATATGGCCGATCACACCCTGCTGCCACGGGAGCTGACGGTGCACCAGGCCATCCGGTGGTACCGGGACCTCTTCCCCGACCTGGACCTGGACCGGTTCCGGGCGGTGTCGGGGAATCTCCCGGAGGGGGAGCCGGTGTCCCGGCTGTCCAAGGGCCAGGCGGAGCGGCTGGACCTGAGCCTGCTCCTGGCCCGGGACGCCGAAGTCTACCTGCTGGACGAGCCTTTGGGGGGCGTGGACCCAGTGGAACGGGCCAAGATCCTGTCGGCGGCGGCGGGGGTCATGGAGGAGCACAACGCCCTCCTCATGGCCACCCACCTGGTCCACGACATCGAGCCCATCCTGGACGACGTCCTCTTTCTCCGGGCAGGCCATGTGGTCCTCTCCGCCTCCGCCGAGGAGCTGCGCCAGCGGGAGGGCTTGTCGGTGGAGGAGAAGTACATGGAGGTCTTTGGAGGTGGTAGCCGGTGAAGGGACTGTGGAACAGCGCCAAGTGGGAGATTGCGGAGAGCGGGCTGCTGAACGGCCGAACGCTCATTTTGCTGGGACTGTGGCTCATTTACGCCTGGAAGGCCGCCACAGGCTGGAACGGCAGCGGCGTCCCCCTTCTGCTGAGCTTTCATCTGGTCACATTTGCCGTCCTGGCGGTGTATCGGGGATTAAAGTGGCCCTTTACTGGGGCCTTCGACCTGGAGCGGACCAGCGACAGGCCGGCCTGGCAGTCGGTGCTGGGCCGGACCCTGGCCTGGACGGTGGTCATCGCCGTGGGCGCCGCCCCCCAGCAGGTGTTTTTCCGGCTCTGCTTGGACAGGATGAGGGATGTCTGGCTCAGGATCTATTTCGACGGAGCAGAGCGGGTGGCCCGGCTGGAGGGCTGGATCGGCTGGGAGCCTTTTCTGGTGATTACCGCGGCGGGAACGGCGGCCTATGTGCTCTCTCTCGCTGTGACCCTGTGGTGCCGGAGCGGGCGGTTCCGGCATCGTGCCACCATAGCCAATGCCGCCGTATGGCTGTTCGCAGTGGTGGTCCTGGGTTACCTCATCCTCCGGACCATCCCCCTGAGCGTCACCATCCCTGCCTGCATTCTCATTTGTCTGCTGGTGAGCACCTGGCTGCTGGTCCGTAAAGTGGAGTAGACAGACAGAGACCGCCGCGGATACCATCAGGTATGCGCGGCGGTCCTGTTCAATGCTGTTTCCCGGCGACGGTGTCCCGGAACAGGAGGGAAATGCACCACACGGCGGCCAGCCCCACCAGCGTGTAGACCACCCGGCTGACGACGCTGCCGGAGCCGCCGAAGAGAAAGGCCACCAGGTCAAAGCCGAAGATCCCGATGCTGCCCCAGTTGAGCCCGCCCACGATGGCCAGGATCAGGGCGATCTTATCCACGATCACGGAAAAAACCTCCTCGTTTTGGTATCCGGGGCTTAGGATGACCAAAACGGGGAGGTTTTATGCAGGGACTGGGTTCAAGTCAGGGATTTGGGCCCAAAGCCGTGGGCCAGGAGCTCCCGGAGGGAGAGCTTCACATAGGCGTGGTCGCCCCGGGCGACAAGGCACTCCAGGTCGGGGGCAAATTCAAAGAGAAACTGCCGGCAGGCGCCGCAGGGCCAGCAGTAGTCGGTGGAGCTGCCCACGATGGCGATGCGGACAAAGTCGTCCAGGTGTCCCTCGCTCACCGCCTTCACCACGGCGGTGCGCTCGGCGCAGATGGTGGAGCCGTAGGCGGCGTTTTCCACGTTGCAGCCGGTGAAGACCGTGCCGTCAGCGCACTCCAGCGCGGCCCCCACGGGGAAGTGGGAATATGGTACGTAGGACCGTTCCAGCATGGCGAAGGCCCGCTCCACCAGTTCCTGTTCCGTCATGTCGTGACCTCCTGTCATGGTATCATTGGATATGGACGTGGTTGTTGATGTGGTTCATGCAGTAGCAGTAGTAGCCGTTGCACTTGGAGCAGTAGCGGAATTCCATGTTGGGGTCGTCGGCGTCGGTGACGCCGCAGACGGCGCACTTGTGGAGGTAGCCCTTCTCTTTTTTCACGTCCCGGGTGGCCTTCTTGAAGTTGATGGTCTGCCGGGAGGTCTGGTGCTGGACCCGGTAAACGCGTCTTTGGAAGAAATCGCGGAGGAAGGACCAGAAGAAGAGCACGTAGTTGAGCACGGCCACCAGGGGCAGCAGCGCGCCCACGAAGTTGAGGTGCATCAGGTTGAAGAGGACGGAGAGACCAAAGAAGGCCGCGTCGATCCAGGCCAGCCACTTGACCTTGACGGGGATGAGGAAGAAGAGCAGGACCTGGAGGTCGGGATAGAGGGAGGCGAAGGCGAAGAAGAGGGAGAGGTTCAGATAGGTGGCGCTGGTGCCGCCGGCCAGGAAACCGAATACGATGTTGAACAGGACGCCGCAGGCATAGAACACCGTGAATTTGGTGGTCCCCCACTCCTGCTCCAGGCTCTTGCCGATCCACCAGTAGAAGTAGAGGGAGAGGACCAGGGAGAAGGGGGAGTGGCTCAGGGGCACGAAGAGGAAGGTGACCAGACGCCAGATCTGGAAGTGGCGCAGGATGGCGGTGGGGGAGAAGTAGAGCATGGTGGAAAACATGCCATTGCTGAACAGGTCCATGAGATAGACCACAGCGGTGCCGATGACCAGAATGGTCATCAGGTTGGGGATGCCAAGGCGGGGATGCTTGTAGCAGAATCGGTCCAGCCAGCTGTCAACGGAGCGCATGAGAGGGCCTCCTTACAATATGTTGGATTCGCGTACTAAGTATTTTACCCTCTTTCTCGGGGGAAGTCTATCAGAAAATTGTGAATTTTCTGCAACCGTGCCGGAAGGCCGGTCCGGGGCCTTGACAACGTCCAAACAGATGCTATAATGAAGGTACAACTTCACAACCTTATCAAGAGTGGCGGAGGGAACGGCCCGATGAAGCCCGGCAACCTGTGGGAGACCGCAAGGTGCCAAATCCGGCGGCAGTGTTCGAGAGATGAGGGTAAGACTTCGTGCGCTCCGCCGGTTGGGGCGTTTTTTTGTTGCCGTTTTCCCGCCCAGCGGAAAAAAGAAAGGAAATGAACCATGAGTCACCGCCTGTTTACCTCTGAGTCCGTCACCGAAGGACATCCCGACAAAGTCTGCGACCAGATCTCCGACGCCGTCCTGGACGACATCCTGGCCAGCGACCCCCACGCCCATGTGGCCTGTGAGACCTTCACCACCACCGGCATGGTGACCGTCATGGGTGAGATCACCACCAGCCACTACACCGACATCCCCTCCATCGTCCGCCGCACCGTGGAGCGCATCGGCTACACCGACCCCGCCTACGGCTTCGACTACCGCTCCTGCGCCGTCATGACCGCCATCGACGAGCAGTCCCCCGACATCGCCATGGGCGTCAACCAGTCCTATGAGGTCCAGCAGGGGGCCGGCGGCGATCCCCTGGATCTGGTGGGCGCCGGCGACCAGGGCATGATGTTCGGCTACGCCTGCGACGAGACGCCGGAGCTCATGCCCGCCCCCATCTCCCTGGCCCACCAGCTCACCCGGCGTCTGGCCCAGGTCCGCAAGAGCGGGGAGCTGGGGTGGGTCCGCCCCGACGGCAAGAGCCAGGTCACCGTGGAGTATGACGAGGACGGCAAGGTCGTCCGCTGCCCGGCCATCGTGGTCTCCACCCAGCACGATCCCGACATCGCCCTCAAGGACCTGCGGGAGGCCATCGTGGAGACCGTCATCAAGCCCATCATCCCCGCCCAGTACATCGACGCCGACACCAAGTTCTATGTCAACCCCACCGGGCGCTTCGTGGTGGGCGGCCCCGTGGGCGACACCGGCCTCACCGGACGAAAGATCATCGTGGACACCTACGGCGGCAGCGCCGCCCACGGCGGCGGCGCCTTCTCCGGCAAGGACCCCACCAAGGTGGACCGCTCCGCCGCCTATATGGCCCGGTATGCCGCCAAAAATCTGGTCCACGCCGGCCTGTGCCGCAAGTGCCAGATCGAGCTGGCCTACGCCATCGGCGTGGCCCATCCTGTCTCCGTGCTGGTGGACACCTTCGGCACCGGGCGGCTCCCCGAGGAGGAGCTCTCCAAGATCGTGGAGCGCCACTTCGACCTGCGCCCCGCCGCCATCATCCGGGACCTGGACCTGCTGCGGCCCATCTACGAGCAGACCGCTGCCTACGGCCACTTTGGCCGCACCGACATCGACCTGCCCTGGGAGAAGACCGACCGGGCGGAGGAGCTCAAGCAGTACCTGGCCTGAGCCACAGGACGGCACGGGACATCAATCAAATAAAAATCAGGCGGCGCCCACGAAAATCGTGGGCGCCGCCTTGTTTTAGAGAGGCATGCCCCAATGGCTGCGGGACTAAAACAGCCGCTTGATTTCGTCGGCCATGCGCTGGAGCTCCGCCAGGGTGGCGGGTCGGGACTTGCGGGCCCGGAGTTCCGCCTGGATGTGGGCGGGGAGCTGGGAGAAATAGGCATCCATGACCGGGTCCTTGGCCAACTGGGCATATCGGTCGTCCATGGGATCACCTCCGGAGATAGCTTGCCCACGGCGTAGAAAGTTATCAGGGGCCCGGCCAGAGCTCTGGCTAGTGCCGCGCTTACGTTGTACAGGTATTGTTGCAAGGGCCGGTTAAAACCGAATCGTAATCCAGCGCATCGGTTGTGATTTGGAAAGGAGGAGCAGCGGTATGAGCGCGCTCTGGCTGATAAAATAGGAACCCCCGGCATAGTGAACTGAACCAGTAAAAACGGACAGTGACAAAATACCCCCTGATGTAGGAAAATAGACTACATCAGGGGGTATCGTTATGCGGAAACGAAATTACACACAGGTTCAGGGGCTGCTGCCGGAAATCAAAGTCATGCTGTC
>NZ_JAPFEA010000048.1 GCF_026169115.1 Intestinimonas sp.
CACCGTCTCCGAAGAGGCCTCCCTCCGGGTCATCAATCAGCTCTATGAGACCCTGGTGGGCACCAATCCCGACATGACCTACTACGGCGAGCTGGCCGAGCGCTGGGAGATCCCCGACGACGTCACCTACATCTTCTATCTCCGCCAGGGCATCAAGTTCCACTCTGGCCGTGAGATGACCGCCGCCGATGTGGTCTACTCCTTTGAGCGGGTCCTGGGCCGCACCGACGCCGGCGACATCGGCGCCCTGGGCAGCAAGGCCAGCTACTACGGCGGCATCGACACCATTGAGGCCGTGGACGACTACACCGTGAAGTTTACTCTCCAGGCCCCCAACGCCGCCTTCCTTGGCACCCTCACCAGCAACTACGGCGCCATCGTGGACAAGGACGTCATCGCCGAAAAGGGCGACCTCATGCGCGCCGACGGCGGCACCGGTCCCTTCATGCTGGGCGAGTGGCTCCCCGACAACTATGTGGAGCTGCCCAAGTTCGCCGACTACCGCCAGGAGGTCAAGCTGGACGGCATCACCTACTACCTCATCGGTGACGAGGCCGCCCGTCTGGCCGCCCTGCGCACCGGCCAGATCGACATCGCCAACCTCTCCTCCACCAACGTCACCGCTGCGGAGAAGGAGGAGAACCTCCAGGTCATCGGCTATCAGACCAACAACTACCTGGCCATCGGCTGCAACCTCTCCACCCCCGCCCTCCAGGACAAGAACGTCCGCCAGGCCATGAGCTACGCCCTGGACCGCCAGGCCATCATCAACGTGGTCTACAACGGCCAGGCCGTGGTCAGCTCCATGATGCCCCCCGCCATGGGCCACTGGTCTCTGGATGTGGCCGGCATGGACCTCTATCAGACCAATGTTGACAAGGCCAAGGAGCTCATGGAGGCCGCCGGCTACAATGACAGCAACCGCCTCACCCTGAAGCTGGCCGCCGGTCTGATGGACGCCATCCGCCAGTCTGCCGTGGTCATCCAGCAGCAGCTCGCCGAGATCTACATCGACGTGGAGATCACCAACCTGGAGTCCGGCGAGTACGTGGACGTCTGGGGCAAGATGAGCACCCCCGAGGCCGGCTTTGACCTCATGGTGGTCCATGACGGCGCCGGCACCGACCCCAACCGCGCCATCTCCTTCTTCTTCGGCACCGGCTCCAGCGCCAACGTCTTCGGCTTCTCCAACGAGCGGGTCGACGAGCTGTGCGCCCTGGGCATCTCCACCCCCGACGAGGCCCAGCGCGAGGAGTACTACAACGAGGCTCAGGAGATCTGCATCGACGACTGCCACAAGCTCTGCATCGCCAGCCCCATGAGCTACTTCGTCTCCAGCACCCGTCTCCAGGGCTTTGCCCCCTCCGCCGCCGACGCCAGCGACTTCCGCGGCGCCTATTTCGCCGAGTGACCTGATGTGACTGGGGGCGGCGGGTAACGCCCCGCCGCCCCATTCCCTATTCTGCCCATCCTCCTCCTTGGAGGTGGACGAGTTTCGATCGCCGCCCGCTGCGCGGTCGGCGCTCGTCGGTCTCCAACGTGTTTTTCCAGGAGTGTGACGATATGAAAAATTACGCCATCCGCCGTATCCTCCAGCTGATCCCCGTCCTGTTCGGCATCAGCGTCCTCATCTTCGCCGTGATGAAAATGGTCCCCGGCGATGTCATCTCCGGCATTCTGGGCATCGAAGCCACCCCGGAGCTCCGGGCCCAGCTGGCCGCCAAATACGGGCTGGACCGCCCCTACGTGGTCCAGTATCTGGACTGGATCGGCGGCGTGCTCCGGGGCGACTTCGGCGAGTCCATCCGGACCTCCGCCCCCATCCTCCCCGAGATCCTCACCCGCTTCCAGGTCACCGCCGAGCTGACCATCCTGGCCGCCGTCATCTCCTGGTTCATCGCCATCCCTCTGGGCGTGCTGGCCGCCGTCAAGCGCAATACCCTGGTGGACCGCTTCGTCCGGGTCTTCGCCCTGCTGGGCGTGTCCGTCCCCGGCTTCGCCCTCTCCATCCTCCTCATCCTGGTCCTCTCTCTGGCCTTCAATTACTTCCCGCCGCTGGGCTATGTGAGTCTCTTTGAGGACCCCCTGCGCAATCTCCAGATGATGATCCTCCCCTCCGCCATCCTGGGCGTCTCCATCTCCGGCTCCGTCATGCGCATGACCCGCTCCTCCGTGCTGGAGGTCCTGCGGCAGGACTTTATCAAGACCGTCCGGGCCAAGGGCGCCAGCGAGCGGGTGGCCATCTTCAAGCACGCCCTCCGCAACGCCCTCATCCCCATCATCACCCTGGTGGGCATGCAGATCGGCTCCCTGCTGGGCGGCGCCGTCATCGTGGAGCAGATCTTCTCCCTGCCCGGTCTGGGTCAGATGACCCTCACCGGCATCAATCAGCGGGATTATCCCGTGGTCCAGGGCTGCGTCCTCTTCATTGCCTTCGTCTACGTCCTGGTCAATCTCATTACCGACCTGCTCTACGCCTACATCGATCCCCGGATCTCTTACGACTAAGGAGGCGCCTGCATGAAACGACTCTCTCAGACCATCCGCGACCTGTGGCGGGACCCTATGGGCCGCATCGGAATGCTGGGCATCCTTCTTGTGATTGTCATTGCCATTCTGGCTCCCATGGTGGCCCCCTTCGGCCCCGACAAGATGGTGGCCCTCCCCAAGGCGCCCCCCAGCGCCGAACACTGGTTCGGCACCGATTACTACGGACGCGATGTTTTCAGCCGTATCCTCTACGGCGCCCGGGTCTCTCTGGAGGTGGGCATCATCGCTGTGGGCATCGGCGCCACCGCAGGATATGTCCTGGGCCTGATCGCCGGCTACTTTGAGGGCTGGGTGGACCGGATCATCATGTGTATCATGGACATCCTCTTCGCCTTCCCCTCCATCCTGCTGGCCATCTTCATCTCCGCCGTTCTGGGCCGGGGCATCGGCCCCACCATGGTGGCCATCGGCATCGTCAACATCCCCGTCTTCTGCCGCACCGTCCGGGCCGCCGTCATCTCGGCCAAGGGCCTGGAGTACGTGCAGAACGCCAAGAGCGTGGGCGTCAAGACGGGCGCACTCCTCATCCGCCACATCTCCCCCAACGTGGTGGCCCCCTTCACCGTCCAGGCCACCCTGGCCCTCTCCAGCGCCATCCTGACGGAGGCCTCCATGAGCTTCCTGGGCCTGGGCATCCAGCCCCCCGACCCATCCTGGGGCTCCATGCTCTCCGAGGCTCGCTCCATCATGGAACAGGCCCCCTGGACCGCCGTTTTCCCCGCGCTTTTCATCATCGTGACCATCCTGCTCTTTAACATTCTGGGCGACGCCCTCCGAGACGTGCTGGACCCCAAGCTCAAAACCTGAGGGAGGAAGTGTGGATATGGAACATCTGTTGGAACTGAGAAATGTGTCCATCGATCTCCCCAAGGGCAAGCGCAAGCCCCCCGTCAAGCTGGTGGAGGGGGTGGACCTCTCCATCCGCAAAAAGCAGAATTTCGGCGTGGTGGGCGAGTCCGGCTGCGGCAAGAGCATCACATGCTCGGCCATCATGGGCCTTTTGTCCTACCCCCTCACGATTGGGGCGGGCAGCTCCATCCGCTTTCAGCGGGAGGACGGCTCTGAGGTGGAGATCACCTCCCTGCCCAAGTCGGAGCTGCGCAAGCTCCGGGGCAAGGACATCTCCATGATCTTTCAGGAGCCCATGACCGCCCTGGACCCCATGTATACCATCGGCGAGCAGATCAACGAGACCCTGCGCTTCCACACCAGTCTCACCAAGGCCGAGATGTACGACACCGCTCTGGAGATGCTCAAAAAGGTCAAGATCCCCCGTCCGGAACAGATCTTGGCCGACTATCCCCACCACCTCTCCGGCGGCATGCTCCAGCGGGTGATGATCGCCATCGCCCTCATCAACAACCCCCGGCTCCTCATCGCCGACGAGCCTACCACCGCCCTGGACGTCACCATCCAGGCCCAGATCCTGGACCTCATGAACGAGCTCCGGGAGAGCTATGACACCTCGGTCATCATGATCACCCACGACCTGGGCGTCATCGCCGAGACCTGTGAGGAGGTGGCCGTCTTTTACGCCGGCCAGGTGGTGGAGCAGGCCAGCGTGGACGTCATCTTCCACGAGACCGCCCACCCCTACACCACCGGGCTGCTGCGCTCCGTCACCTCTCTGGGGGGCGAGCGGAAGGAGCTCTACACCATCCGGGGAACCGTGCCCACAGCCGGTAATTTCAGCGCCGGGTGCCGCTTTGCAGACCGGTGCGAACACTGCATGGAGATCTGCAAAAAGGCGCCTCCCGCCCTGACGGAGGTGGCCCCCGGGCACCTCTGCCGCTGCTGGCTCCACGCCGGCGAGGCGGAACAGGCAGACAAGGAGGCGGCGGTATGAGCGAACATCCCGTGCTGCTGGACGTGCAGCACCTCAAGACCTATTTTCCCGTCAAGGGCGGCGTGGTCCGCAAGACGGTGGGCCATGTCCACGCGGTGGAGGACGTGTCCTTCCAGATCCGGGAGCAGGAGACCTTCGGGCTGGTGGGCGAATCCGGCTGCGGCAAGTCCACCACCGGGCGGAGCATCCTGCGTCTCATCGAGCCCACCGCCGGCACCATCACCTTTGACGGCGTGGACCTCCACGACCTGGACAAGGAGTCCCTCCGCCTCAAGCGGCGGGACATGCAGCTGGTCTTCCAGGACCCCTACTCCTCCCTCAACCCCCGGATGACGGTGCGCCGCCTGCTGGAGGAGCCCCTGCGGACCCACTTCTCCCTCTCCCAGGCGGAGCTGGACGAGCAGGTGCTGTGGATCTCCGGCGCGGTGGGGCTCTCCCCCGAGCAGCTGGAGCGGTACCCCCACCAGTTTTCCGGCGGTCAGCGCCAGCGCATCTCCATCGCCCGGGCCCTCATCACCAAGCCCCGCTTCGTGGTGGCCGACGAGCCGGTGAGCGCCCTGGACGTGTCCATCCAGGCCCAGATCCTCAACCTCCTCATGGCCCTCCAGCAGGAGTTGAAGCTCTCCTACCTCTTCATCAGCCACGACCTCAACGTGGTCCGCCACATCAGCAACCGGGTGGGCATCATGTACCTGGGCCGGATGGTGGAGCAGGGGGAGACCGAGGAGGTCTACCGCAATCCCATCCACCCCTATACCCAGGCCCTTCTCTCCGCCATTCCCAAGCGGGACCCGTCGGAGGACAAGGTCCGCATCCACCTGGACGGCGACGTGCCCAACCCCGCCGATCCCCCCAAGGGCTGCCCCTTCCATGACCGCTGTCCCAAGTGCATGGAGGTCTGCAAAAGCGAGCTGCCCGTCACCCGTGAGGTCGCGCCGGGCCATTTTGTCTCCTGCCACCTCCTGGACAAGTGAACCGCCCAAGACCGCAGCGCCGAAGGGGCGCACCCTGACAGGGGCGGCCCTTCCGGCGTTTGAATCCCCGGCAGATATTGCTTCGGCAGTATTTGCCGGGGATTTTTTTGCTTCCCGTCAGAACTCGTATCCATCATTTTCAAGGGGGGTGGGGAACATGCTCTATGGATATATACGAGTGTCTGCAAAGGACCAGAATGAGGCCCGGCAGCTGCTGGCGATGCGGGAGTTTGGCGTGCCCGCGGGGCAGATCGTGGTGGAAAAGTGCTCCGGGAAGGACTTCCGGCGGCCCTGCTATCAGAAGCTGTCCAAAAAGCTGCGCCCCGGCGATTTGCTCATCATCAAGAGCATTGACCGCCTGGGCAGGAATTACGAGGAAATTCTGGAACAGTGGCGGGTACTGACCAAGGAGAAGGGGGTGGACATCGTGGTGCTGGACATGCCCCTGCTGGACACCCGGCGGGGCAAGGACCTGATGGGGGCTTTCCTCAGCGACATTGTGCTCCAGGTGCTCTCCTTCGTGGCGGAGAACGAGCGCAGCAGCATCCGCCAGCGGCAGGCGGAGGGGATCGCGGCCGCCCGGAAGCGCGGGGCCCATCTGGGGCGGCGGCCCCTCCCCATGCCGGAGGGCTTCGAGGCGCTGGCCCGGGCGTGGCAGAGGGGGGAGGTCTCCGCCCGGTCCGCCGCCGGGCAGCTGCGCATTTCCCATCAGACCTTCCTGCGCAGGGCAAAGGAGCTCTGCATCAAGGGCGCGTGACCACCCGGACAGACAAAGAGCCGGGTCTCTGCTTTTCGCAGAGACCCGGCTCTTTGTGTTTTTTGGCGGAAAGGGCGGTCCCAAAGGTGTACCTTTTGGAACGTGACCCCAGCGACCTTTCCGCTCACTGTTCAATACTGTTATCGTCTGATTTTCCGCAAAGTTAAGGGTCTCCCGCGAAATTTTTTTGCTTCCGGACGGCTGTTCCAAAAGGTACACCTTTTGGAACAGGGCCGCCGGGCCGGTGGACAGATGCGGGGAGGGAGGGCCGTCATGAAGGGGAACAGACAGGGCGGCCAGCCGGACCGGGTCACCCAGTACAACACCATCAAGGTCCGTCTCTACCCCACGCCGGCGCAGGAGGAGCTGTTCCAGAAGACCTTCGGCTGCTGCCGGTACATCTGGAACCGGATGCTCTCCGACCACGAGCGGTTTTATATCGAGACCGACGCCCACTTTATCCCCACCCCGGCCAAGTACAAGAAGGAGGCCCCCTTCCTCAAGGAAGTGGACAATCAGGCCCTGACCCAGGAGTACAACCAGCTCTCCCAGGCGTTCCGCAATTTCTTCCGCAATCCGGCGGCCTTTGGCTACCCCAAATTCAAGCGGAAGAAGGATGACCGGGACAGCTTTACCGCCTGCAACCACGTGATGGGCACAAGCGCCACCATCTACACCACCCGGGACGGGCTGCGCATGACCAAGGCCGGGCTCATCCGGGCCAAGTTCCCCCGCCGCCCCCGCAGCGGCTGGCGGCTGACCCGTGTGACGGTGACCCGGACCAAGACGGGCAAGTATTACGGCTGTCTGCTCTACGCCTGCCCCGTGCGCCGCCCGGAGCCGGTGGCTCCCGCCGAGGAACGCACCATCGGGCTCAAATACTCCCTCGCCCACCTCTATGTGACCGACCTGGGCGACGCCGCGGACCCGCCCCGGTGGCTGCGGCAGTCCCAGGAAAGGCTCTCCGCCATCCAGAAGAAGCTCAGCCGGGCCCAGCCGGGCTCCCGGAACTATCAGGAGCTGGTGCAAAACTATCGCCTGCTCCATGAGCACATCGCCAACCAGCGGCGCGACTTCCTCCACAAGGAGTCCCGGCGGATAACCAACGCCTGGGACGCCGTCTGCATCCGGGGGGACTCCCTCCGGGCCATCTCGGAAGAGCTGGGGGGGAGCGCCGTCCGGGACACCGGCTTCGGGATGTTCCGGGAAATGCTCCGCTACAAGCTGGAGCGGCAGGGCAAGCAGCTTTTGGAGGTGGACCGGCTCTCCCCCACCACCAAGGTCTGCTCCGCCTGCGGCGCGGTCAACGAGACCCTCTCCCCCAGGGCCCGCCGCTGGGTCTGCCCCGTATGCGGGGCGGCGCACGGGCGGGACGTGAACGCCGCCGCCAACATCAAGGCCCGTGGGCTGGGGAAGTACCAGTCGGAACAGGCCCCGGCGGCCTGCTGAGGGCCCCTCTTACACAAACTCATTTTGCCGGTGGGAACGCCGGTGCAGGCCCATGCTCCCCGTCCGGGAGCGTTGAGCGGAGCGGCACAGCCTGTGCCGCCGCGCTCAGCGTTCTCCGGCTGCGGGAGACCGTTGGGAAACGAGAGGCCGCCTCCCCCCTGGGGGCCGCGTCCGAAGCCCCGTTCTGGGGGCGTTCCAAATATTATGACGATGAACCTTTTTTCTCTGGTTTTCACCCAGCCGACGGGCCGGTTGAAATAGACCCCCGCGCAGGGCGGCATGCTTTGCCAAAGGCCACGGCGGACCATGCCGAACTGCACCACGCGACGCGGCGGGAAGGAATCCCGCCGCAAGGGCAACGCCCCAAATATCATTTCTAATATGAAAGGAAGCAATTAGAATGAGGATCCAGCATAACATCATGGCCATGAACGCCTACCGCAACTTTGGCAACAACACTTCCGCCCTGTCCAAGAACCTGGAGAAGCTCTCCTCCGGCTACAAGATCAACCGCGCCGGTGACGACGCCGCCGGTCTGGCCATCTCCGAGAAGATGCGGGCCCAGATCACCGGCCTGAAAGCCGCCCAGAAGAACGTGAAGGACGGCATCTCCCTGGTGAAGACCGCCGAGGGCGCCATGCAGGAGATCCACGACATGCTCAACCGCATGGACTACCTGGCCACCCAGTCCGCCAACGGCACCTATGATAACGAGGTGGACCGCGCCAACCTCCAGAAGGAGGTCGAGTCCCTCAAGTCCGAGATCGACCGCATCTCCAAGTCCGCCAACTTCAACGGCCAGAAGCTCCTCGACGGCTCCCTGGATCAGCCCAAGCTTGAGATTACTAGTAGCCTTGGTGCTACAACAAACGTTCCCGCAACGTCGGCGATCTCCACAACGGGTGCAGTCACTGCCGGCACTACTGACAAAGCTACTCAGACTTTGACAGTTGAGTATCTTGACGCCAACGGCAAATCCCACAAGGTTGATGTCGAGTATGAGAGCAGTACTACTAAAGCGACCAACGCCACTAATATGATTAACGCATTGAAGGGCAACAGCGAGCTGTCCGCTCTGTTTGATATCGGTGGCAGTGACACTGGTATCACCTTCACCAACAAGCAGGCTGGCGATATCGAAATGAAAGTCATCGGTGTTACCGATACCGATGGCAAGGTCGCTGCGATGGCGAATCCTACGTCCGGTGCGAACGCTAAGAGCGAAGTGGCAGTTGGCAATCTGAATGCGGATCCTGCTCAGAGTAATGTACTGGTTGCGAACGCTACCTTTACCATCAACGGCACCACCTACCAGCTGGTGGCTGATAAGAACGCAACCGTCAAAGAAGGCACCGTGGCTGTTCAGGTGGGCAAGACCGATAAGGAGACCCTCGCCAATCTGAACAAGGCCCTGGAGAGCGCAGGCATCGAGGCGAAGGCTGAGACTGGCAAACTGGTATTCAGCGGCACCAAGGACGGCACCCCCATGAAGCTCCAGATCGGCGACACCAGCGCCGACTACGAGCAGCTGGAGGTGCGCATCGGCAACATGAGCTCCGCCTCCCTGGGCATCGGTGACCTGAACATCGGCACCCCCGAGGGGGCCCACGCCGCCATCGACAAGATCAAGGCCGCCATCAACTCCGTCTCCGCCACCCGCGGCGACCTGGGCGCCATCCAGAACCGCCTGGAGCACACCCAGAACAACCTGTCCGTGATGACCGAGAACATCCAGGACGCCGAGTCCACCATCCGCGACACCGACGTGGCCGAGGAAATGATGGCTTACACCAAGAACAACATCCTCATCCAGTCCGCCCAGGCCATGCTGGCCCAGGCGAACCAGGTGCCCCAGGGCGTCCTCCAGCTGATGCAGTAAGAAACTGCCTGAGACGGCGTAATTGTTGTCCCGCCTGGGACAGCATGGCCGCCTGACTGGGGGCCCCGCGCGAGCCCAGCGAAGCGGGTCGCGCGGGGAGAGGAGGGGCAGCGAAGTGAACGAGCTTTGCCACCTGCGGCGAAGCGAGGGATACGGAGCTTGCGACGACGAGGCCCAGGCCAACCAGGTGCCCCAGGGCGTCCTGCAGCTGATGCAGTAAGCACCAGACACCATTTATCGCGCAAAATAACAGAAAACAAGGAGCCGGGCTTTTGCCCGGCTCCTTGTTTTTTTACAGTTCCCGTTCCAGATATACCATATCCACCAACCGGACCCCGCACTCATAGATGGGGTGGTCGTAGTGGTCGGTGAAAAAGTTCCTGACCAGATGATGCCTGCGAAAGCCGCAGGACACATAAAAGGGGACGGTGGCCGGGCTGTCCCCGGTGCCCACCTGCAAGCGGGCATACTGCCCGGCGTAGGTCCGGACGAGAAAGTCCACCAGGGCCCTCCCATAGCCCCGGCCCTGGAATTCTGGCTCCACGGCAATGTTTTTCAGCTCCAGGAGCCCGTCCCCCTCGTCGGTCACCACGCACTCGGCCCTGACGCCCCCGTCCTCCAGCACATACATGGTCCCCCGCTCCAGATAGCGGTCCACCATGTCCTCCTGCTCGTCCGCCAGCAGCAGGAGCGCCAGATGACGCTTCTTGTCACAAGTGACCTCTCTGATCTGCATGCGCCCCCTCCTCTCCAGCGGGCCCACGCGGGCCCCATGCCGCCATTATAGGACAGGAAGGGCGGAAGGGCAAGCCCCGCGCCGTTTTGGGTGACCTGGTCACAGAAAAGGGCCGGGCATTGGGGTATACTGGCCACATCAACCAAAACCGAAACAGGAGGAGACGTCTATGAAGGAAAACAAGAAGAAATGGCTGCGGCCCGCCCTCTTTACCCTGGGCGGCGCGCTGGTGGGCCTGGGTTACTACGCCCTGGTGGGCTGCTCCACCGGGTCCTGCGCCATCACCTCCAACCCCATTACCTCCATGGCATACATGGGCTTTCTCGGCTGGCTGCTCTCCGGCGCGTTCGGCTCATGCTGCTGCGGCGGGAGCTGCCGGAGATGACCGCAAAACTAAACTGGCCGCAGGCGGAAACGCCTGCGGCCGGTTTTTCTGTATCGCTGCCCGGAAGGGGGTCAGACGGGCTCCTCCTGCCGGTCTCCCAGGGCCTTTTTGCTGTCTCTGCCGGCGGGCAGCTCCACCGCCAGCAGGGTCTTAGCCAGCCACACAAAGGACAGCAGCACCAGCACCGGAATGACGCAGCAGGTCACCAGCATTACGGCCAGCGCCTCCATAAAGCGGTTGACCATCCGCCCCGCCTTTTCCGCAAGCCCCGAGACCCCGTCCGTCACCGAGGTGACAAGCCCGGACCAGAAGCCCTTGTCCTCTTTCTCCGCCGTCTCCGCCTGGGCTTCGATCTCCCCGGCGGTCTCCTTCGCCGTCTCGATGGTGGCCTCGATGGAGGTCTGATAGGTCGCCTCGATGAGGTCGGAGACGTAGACGCTGGCCGGAATGACCAGCACGATCATCAGCCCGAAGGCGGCCAGCCTTGTCGCCAGCGCCCGCAGGCTTTTCCTCTCAAACAGGCCATAGAGCAGGAGGAACAGGCAGGAGAGCGGGATGAGGACGGAAAAGGTCACCGCCCCGGTGAGGGTCAACAGATATTTTTCCAGAAACACCGCGCACAGCGCCAGCAGAAAGCAGGCGCTCAGGTCGGCCAGCTTTTCGGCGATGGGGGTGGCCACATCGCCGGGGATCAGGGTCACGGCGGCGGAGGCCGCGGCGGAAGCCGCCGACAGCTCCAGCACGGTGGTCTGCTTTTCCTCCAGGGCGGCCAGGGTCTCCCGGTGGGTCTCGGGCGACGACGCAAAGCCCGACAGGACGAACAGCGACACCAGTGCAGCCGCCACAGGCAGAACGAGCCACGGCCATTTCTTTCTCAGTCGTTCCATGAAAATCATCAGTTTTCTCCCTTTTTTCTGTCTCTTTGGCGGCTCACGCCTGGGCCGGGTGCGGAATGGAGATCTTCTCCACCCGGACGGCTCCGTCCGCAACCTCCGCCATCATCATTGTGATCTCCTGGTGGAACCGCCGGGGGCCGCAGGAGCCGGGATTGAGCCACAAAATGCCGTCCCGCTCCTCCTGCACATATTTGTGGGAGTGACCGAAGACCACCACATCCACTCCCGTGAGGTCCGCCGGGACCTCCTTTTTGTTGTGGACCATGCAGAAGGTCACACCGCCCAGCGTGACAGTGAGGTCGTGGGGAAGGCCCTCCGCCCACTCCTTGTCATTGTTGCCCCGGACCACATAGAGGGGGGCGTACCGCTCCAGCTCGTCCAGGACGCTCTGCCTGTTGATGTCGCCGCCGTGGAGGATGGCGTCGGCGGTCTCCAGATGCCCCAACACCTCGGGCCGCAGCAGACCGTGGGTATCGGAAAGGATGGCAAGTCTCATGGATGCTCCTCTCTTCGGGGCTCCGCAGGGCATAGCACGGCCCCCCGATTTCTCTCAATGTTTCGCGCCAGGATGGCCCGGTAAAATTGCCGGGCGTCTGCCAGGTCTGTTTCCTCCGCTTCAATCCGCCTCCTCATCCAGGGCCTCCACCAGGAAGCTCACCGGGCGGAAGCCGTCGTTGCAGGAGAGCATGGCCGACCTGGGGTCCTTCATCCAGCCGTCATAAAAGTTTTCGCCGCCGTGGCTCAGGGCCAGCACGAAGGGGGAGAGGGTGTCCCAGGCGCTCTGGCAGAAGCCCTCCGGCTTTTCCCAGCCGTTGGCGATGAAGCTCTGGCCCACCTCCATGTCGCAGGCGTGGGCGATGGGATTTTCATACCGGGCCATCAGGTCCTCATATCGGGTGATGCGCATGACGGTGATCTTGCACTTTTTCATATGAGAACCCCCTCGCAGTGGTCGAGCTCGTGCTGGATGATCTGGGCGGTCCAGCCGGTGAAGGTCTTGACCCGCTCCTGAAATTTTTCGTTCTGCCAGCGCACCTTGATGGACTTCCACCGCCGTGCGGGGCGGAGACCGGTGAGGGAGAGACAACCCTCCTCCGTCTCATAGGGCCCGGACCTTTTGACGATCTCCGGGTTGAACATGACCAGATAGCTGCCCTCGTTGTCGAAGGCGATGATCCGCTTGTTCACACCGATCATATTGGCCGCCATGCCCACACAGCCGTCCTTGTGGTGCTCCAGGGTCTCCAGCAGATCGGCGGCGGTCTGCCGGTCCTCCGGTCCGGCGGGCTCCGCCCTGCGGGATAAAAGGACCTCGTCCTTACAGATGTCTCGTATCATTTTGATTCACCTCGCGCTGCGGCGTGGCCGTCGCCCCCGCTCGGGGGCAGCGGCCCGACAGGGGCATTATAGCACAGGGGCCGGAAAAATGCCACGGCCCGCCGCTTCACGGGGCGGGGCTGGGCGTCTGCCGGTCCCCCCGGATGGGGATCTCGATTTGCGTGATGTATTCGTCAAAGGAGTGGATCACGCTCTCATTGATCCCCGTCTCATAGGAATATTCCCCCAGGTCAAGCCCGTGGGCGTCGGCATAGGCCAAGATCTCCTCATACCGCCGGGGCAGATCGTCCCACGGCCCCTTGCTGAAGGCCCGCAGGTAGGCCCCGGCAGGCTGGACATGGAGCCCCTTTTGGGAGACGGGCTGGGACAGCTCTACAAACAGCGCGGCATCATGCTCATAGTCCCCCCGGCGCAGACGGTCAACAAGGACCATGGAGCCATAGACGGCGTCGTGGAGCCGCTGGAGCCTGTGCTGCTTGGTGACGGCGATGACCCGCTCCAGCTCCGTCAGGGTGGGGGCCGCCCCCTCCAGCGGGACCACCGCCAGATAGGCCCGTTCCTTCCTGACGACCTGGATCTCGGTCAGGTCCAGGTCCAGCAGGGTGCGCATATCCCGGTGCCGGCTCTCCAGGGTCTTGTGCATCCGTTTCAGATGGGCCAGCCTGTCCTCCAGCGCCCGCTTTTTCTCCCGCAGCAGCCGCTCCATATTGGCGGCGGAGCGGTGCTCCATAAAGGACTTGATCTCCTGGATGGACACATCCAGCTCCCGCAGCATCAGAATTGTCTCCAGCGCGGAGCTCTGCTGATAGGAATAGTAGCGGTAGCCGTTCCCGCCGATGGCGGCAGGCTTGACCAGCCCCATTTCATCGTACCACATCAGGGTCTTCTTCGTGATGCCGTGTATGGCCGCAAACTGGCCGATGGTAAATAATTTCCGGTTCTGCTCCATCCGAAAAATCTCCTCTTGACCGTCCTGTTACAGGATGGTTTATAGTATAGCACAGATGCAAAATAAAAGCAAAGGAGATACCGGTTCTTACCATGAAAACGATTTTTTTCAAAGTGCGTCTGAACGGGCGGCAGATCGCAGGGCTGTCCTTTCTGATCCTGCTCTCGGCCATCGGGCAGATGCTGCTTCCCTCCCTGCTGGCCCAGATGATTAACGGCGGGGTCGCGGTGGGCTCCGAGCGGATGATCCTGGACCTGGCCGTCGTGATGGCCGTCATTACGGTCTTCGCCTGTCTCGTCAATCTGGCGTCGGTCAGGCTGGCCTCCGGCATTGCCACCGACTTTGCGGCGGGGCTCCGCGGGACGGTCTTTGACAGGGTCCAGACCTTCTCCGCCGCCGAAATGGACAAATTCGGCACCGCCAGCCTGGTGACCCGGAGCACCTCGGACATCACCAACGTGCAGAGCTTTCTCACCATGCTGCTGCGCATCGGCCTGCTGGCCCCCATGATGGCGGTGGCCGGACTGGTGTTCTCGTCGGCCACCGGCGGGAAGGTGAGCTCCGTGCTCCTCGTCGCCGTCCCCCTCCTCATCGCCGCGCTGGCGCTCATCGTGGTCCTGGCCTCCCGCTACTCGGTCAGGCTGCGCCGGAAGCTGGACAGGATCAACCATCTGTTTCTGGAATCCCTGGAGGGCGTGCGCGTCATCCGCGCCTTCAACAAGCAGCAAACGGAGAGCGACCGGTTCAACGAGGCCAACGCCGACTATGCCCGCACCGCGATGCTGGCGGGACGGATCACCGGCCTTCTGCTCCCGGCCATCAATGTGATCTTCGGCGTGACCACGGCGGCGGTGCTGGGGCTGGGCGCCCACTATGTGGAGACCGGGGCCATGGAGGTGGGCTCCCTGGTGGCCAACAGCCAGTACATCAGCATGGTGCTCACCTCCGTCATCATGCTCTCCCTGGTCATCATGATGTTCCCCACCACGTACGCCTGTGCCGGACGGATCGCGGAGGTCTTGGAGACGGAGAGCAGCATCCGGGACGGGGACGCCCCCTTTGACCGGCGGCCTCTCCGCGCCACGCTTGAGTTCCGTCATGTGACCTTTGCCTATCCCGGCGCCGACGAACCCATCCTGAAGGACATCAGCTTCGTCTCCCGCCCCGGCGAGGTCACCGCCATTATCGGCGGAACGGGCCGGGGAAAGTCCAGCATCCTGAAGCTCATCCCCCGGCTCTACGACCCCCTGTTCGGAGAGATCCTGATAGACGGTGTGAACATCAAAAGCTATCGTCTGGAGGACCTGCGCTCCATCATCGGCTATGTCCCCCAGAAAAATGTGCTCTTCTCCGGCGACATCGGCTCCAACCTGAACTTCGGCAAGGAGGACGGCACAGAGGACGAGTGGGCCGAGGCCGCCCGGATCGCCTGTGCGGAAGAATTCATCATAAAGAAGCCGGACGGCTACCACGACAGGGTCGCCCAGGGCGGCTCCAACCTGTCCGGCGGCCAGCGCCAGCGCATGTCCATCGCCAGGGCCCTGATGAAAAAGCCGGAGATCTATGTGTTTGACGACAGCTTTTCCGCCCTGGACATGAAGACGGACCAGACCCTGCGCAAAAACCTCAAGGAGAGCACGGGGGAGGCCACCATCATCCTGGTGGCCCAGCGGATCAGCACCATCCTGGACGCTGACCGTATCCTTGTGGTGGACGACGGGCAGATCGTGGGTCAAGGGACCCACCGGGAGCTGCTGGAGACCTGCCCCCTCTATCGGGAGATCGCGGAGATCCAGCTGGGGAAGGAGGCGGTCTGATATGACGAACAAGTCGGTCTGCAAGCGCCTGATGGGCTATCTGAGGGTCCACCGGGTCCCCCTGTTCTTCTGCATGCTCTTCGCTGTGGTCAGCACCGCTTTCATGGTGCTGGCGCCCTTCCTCATCGGCAGGATCACGACGACGCTGTTCGCCAGCATCGCCGACGGCGTCTTTTATTGGGAGACCATCCTGTGGCTGCTGGCCGGTCTGGTCGCCCTCTATCTGATCTCTCAGTTTTTCACCTTTCTCCAGGGCTTTGGGATGGCGAAGATCACCGCCAGCGTCATGCAGAAGCTCCGCAGCGACATTGACCGAAAGATGCACCGGCTGAAGCTGAACTACTACGATACCCATACCCACGGGGACATTCTGAGCGTTATCACCAACGATGTGGACACCATCAACAACACCATCAGCCAGAACCTCACCGCGGCGGTCACACAGATCACCACCGCCGTGGGCGTGCTGCTGATGATGCTGGCCATCAGTCCGGCGCTGACCGTCATTCCGGTCATCATGGTCCCCCTTTCGCTGCTGGGGGCAGCCGGCGTGATGAAGGCCAGCGAGAAGTACTACGGGCAGCAGCAGGATCTGCTGGGCAGCCTCAACGGCTATGTGGAGGAGATGTATCACGGCCAGCAGGTGGTGCAGTGCTTCAACCACCAGAAAAAGGCGGGGGCCGATTTCGCCGCCCTCAACGAAAAGCTGAGAAACAGTGCCCGGAAGGCGGAGGTCACCGCCGGCTCGGTCAGCCCCATCACGACGCTGGTCAACGACCTGGGCTATGTGCTCTGCGCCACCCTGGGCTGCCTCTGGGCCATCGCCGGCAAGATCGCCGTGGGCAATGTGCAGGCCATGCTGGAGTATACCTGGCGCTTTGCCGAGCCCTTCTCCTCCCTGGCCGGGATGGCGGGGAGCTTCGGCGCCGCAGCTGCCGCGGGACGGCGGATCTTCACCCTGCTGGACGCCGAGGAGGAGTGCCCGGACGAAGCCCATGCAATCATTCCCGAGGAGCGGAGCGGCCGGGTGGTCTTCCGCAATGTGAAGTTCGGCTATACCCCGGACCGTCTGCTGATGAAGGGGGTGGACCTGTCCGTCGCCCCGGGGCAGAAGGTGGCCATTGTTGGACCCACGGGGGCGGGAAAGACCACCCTCATCAACCTCCTGATGCGCTTTTACGAGCTCAGCGACGGCTCCATCGAGGTGGACGGCACAGACATCCGCGACATGCCCAGGGCGGAGCTCCGGGATCGGTTCGGCATGGTCCTCCAGGATACCTGGCTCTTTGAGGGGACCATCGCCGACAACATCGCCTATGCCCAGGAGGGCATGGAGCGGGATGCTGTCATCCGCGCCGCACGTTCTGCCTGCGCCCACGATTTCATCAAGACCCTGCCCGGGGGCTACGACATGGTCCTCAGCAAGGGGGCGGAGAACATCTCTCAGGGCGAGCGGCAGCTCATCACCATCGCCCGCGCCATCGCGTCCGCCCCCGAGATCCTGATTTTGGACGAGGCCACCAGCAACGTGGACACCCACACTGAGGTCCTGATCCAGAAGGCCATGGCAGAGCTAATGAAGGGGTGTACCAGCTTCGTCATCGCCCATCGCCTGTCCACCATCCGGGACGCCGATATGATCCTCTACATGGAGGACGGCGACATCAAGGAGGTAGGCAGCCACGACGAGTTGATGGCCCGGCAGGGAAAATACGCCGCCCTCTATAACAGTCAGTTTGATTGACGGGGCCGCACGCCCCCGCAGCTTCCCCAACCTGTATGCAAAAAGGCCCGCTGCCACAGGCAGCGGGCCTGAGCCTGTCGACAAAGTCGACAGGCTCTCTCAAAAATGCAAGCCTTTTTACCCTCAGCGGTCCTGGCCGCTCTTCCGGCGCTGGACCCGCCAGCACAGCCGGGAGAGCACCGGGTCGGGCACGAAACGCTGGAAGAAGTGGACCGCCTTCATCCGCACTCCCGGCAGGATGAGCAGCTGTCCACGGAGGGTCCCCGCCACCGCCAGCCGGGCCACCGAGCGACTGTCCGTCCCCGGAATAGAGAAACGGACGTCGGCCACCTGGTCAAACTCCGTGGGCACCGGCCCCGGACAGAGGACGCTGACGGTCACCTTGCTTTTGGCCCGGCGCAGCTCCTCCGCCACCGCCTCAGAAAGCCGCAGGACGTAGGCTTTGGAGGCATAATAGGAGGACAGGAGGGGACCCGGCAGGAAGGCCGCCGAGGAGGCCACATTCAGGATGTGTCCCCGTCCCCGGGCCTTCATCTTGGGCAGGAACAGCTTGGTGAGGGTGTGGAGGGCCACGATATTGACCTCCAGCATCTCCAGCTCTGTATTCAGATCGGTCTCGTCAAAGGGGCCGAACAGCCCCCGGCCGGCGTTGTTCACCAGGATGTCGATGTCTTGGTCCCGCACCAGCTCCCACAGGGCCCGGACCTGGGCCCGGTCCGTGAGGTCGGCGGGGATCACCTCCACCCGCACCGGCAGCTCCTTCGCCAGCTCCCGCAGGCGGTCAGCCCTCCGGGCCGTCAGGATGAGGTCATAGCCCCGCTCCGCCAGCACCCTCGCAATCTCCCGCCCGATGCCCGAGCTGGCCCCCGTCACCAATGCCTTCATGGTTCCATCTCCTTTTCCGTTTTCCTCTAGTTTACCACGTCCCGCCCCGTCGGCATACCCTCTTTTTTTCCAGCCCCAGCAGCCCCCGGAAGGAGATGCCCTGGGCGGAGAGGGCGGCCAGGTAGACCACGGCCCCGAAAAGGAGGCAGATCCCGCCGCTCACAGCCCCGGACAGTCCCCTGTCCCGGAGGACCCGGAAT
The DNA here is from genome assembly GCF_026169115.1 of Intestinimonas sp. GTDB lineage: Bacteria > Bacillota > Clostridia > Oscillospirales > Oscillospiraceae > Intestinimonas. The sequence goes on from NZ_JAPFEA010000048.1 coordinate 18,406, forward strand.
AGGAGGTTGACATCCAGCCCCATGAGGAGGGCGGAAAGCCCCGGCGCGACCAGCCAGCGGAACCACGCCGGACGCAGACCAGCCGCCCGACACAGGGAAACCAGATTGAGGCCCAGCCCCAGCAGCTCACTGGCCAGGGCGGCGGCCACATAGCCCTGGAGCCCCACCCCGGGGATCCCCACAGTGAGGGCGGTGAGAAGGAGCTCCGCCGCCCCGGCCAGGAGGGCGTTGCGGGCGGCGGCGGCCTGTCTGTCCACCCCGTTAAGGGCACAGGAGAGGACGGAGCGCCAACAGGAGAGGGCCACCATCACCGCCAAGGGCGGCAGACAGGCCCCGGCCTCCGGCTCCCGGAAGAGACGGACGGCCAGGTCTGGCCCCAGCACCGACAGCAGGGCCATAGCGGGGAGCATGAGCACCGAGGCGGCCAGCATGGCCGCACTGACCCTTCGGCGGACCTCCTCCCACCGGCCCAGGGCGGCGGCCCGGGAGAGCCTGGGCATGAGGACCAGCCCCATGGCCGAGACAAAGGCGGTGGGCAGGCTCAGCATGGGCAGGGTCATGCCGAACATGACGCCGAAGGACGAGACGGCCTGTGAGACCTCCATCCCCCCCTCCACCAGCTTCTGGGGGATGAGGACGGCGCAGGCCGAGCCCATCAGGTTGCCCAGCAGGGCGGTACAGGCCACCGGCAGAGCCACCTGGGCGATGCACCGGTCCAGGACCTTCCCCGGCTCCGGCGTCCCTCCAGCCCCCCGCCGCCGGCGCCACAGCAGCGTGAGGGTGCAGGCTGAGCAGACCTCGCAGATCACCATGCCCGCCACGATGAGCCCCACCGTCCGCTCCGGGTTCTGGGGCAGGAAAAGGAGGAGGAGCCCCAGAACGGCGCAGGTGCGGACCACCTGTTCCAGCACCTCGGAAAAGGCGGGTGGCCGGACCAGCCCCGCGCCGTAGAAGGCGTGCTTGTGTAGGTTTTCCACACCGGTGAGGAGGACACAGGGGGGCAGTAGCAAGAGCCCCAGCCGGGTCCGGGCGTCCCCCAGGATGTGGACCGAGATGGGATCGGAAAGAACGAAGATGGCCAGCGCGGGCAGGACCAGGAGACAGAGGAGCAGCCCCAAACAGCGCCCCAGGACCTGCTCCGCCGCTGTCTCCCGACCCAGGGCCCGATATTGGGCGGTCAGGTTGGCCACCGCCGCCGTCAGCCCCACGGCGGTCACGGAGAGCAGTACCGAAAAGACCGGCATGACCAGCTGATAGAGTCCCATGACCTCCGCCCCCACCAGGCGTGAGAGGAGGATGCGGTAGACAAAGCCCAGCAACTGGTTCACAAGGCCGGAGGCGGTGAGCAGCAGCGTGCCGTAACGTACGGATGTCCGGTCCCACTTCAAGGGAACACCCCCTTCCCGGGCAGTATATTCCACACCCTGTGGAAACTTGCCTGCGGCGTCCTCTCCCATTGTCAAGCGGGCTTCCATGGTGTATAATGGTAGCCACAACTGACCAGACCGCCCGGGCCGCCGCCCAGGGCGCAAAACATGGGAAAGGGTGCCATCACATGTCCATGACCTACAAAGAGGAGTTCATCACCTTCATGGTGCGCTCCGGCGTGCTCACCTTCGGCGACTTCACCACCAAGTCCGGCCGCAAGACCCCCTACTTCATCAATACCGGCAACTACAAGACCGGCGCTCAGGCCGCCAAGCTGGGCGACTACTACGCCGCTTGCATCCAGCAGAACCTGCCCGACGGCGTCACCTGTCTCTTTGGCCCCGCCTACAAGGGCATCCCCCTGGCCGTCTCCGCCGCCGCCTCCCTCTACCGCAACTATGACCGTGACCTCCCCTACTGCTTCAACCGCAAGGAGGCCAAGGACCACGGCGAGGGCGGCTCCATGGTGGGCTACAAGCCCCAGGATGGCGACGACGTGGTCATCGTGGAGGACGTGGTCACCGCCGGCACCGCTGTCCGGGAGTCCATTGAGCTCTTCAAGCAGGTGGCCAAGGTAAACATGAAGGCCCTCATCGTCTCGGTGGACCGGATGGAGCGGGGCACCAAGGACTGCTCCACTCTGGACGAGCTGCGCCAGGACCACGGCATCGCCGTCTACCCCATCGTCACCGTCCGGGAGATCATCGCCTTCCTCCACAACCGGGAGATCGACGGCAAGGTCTACATCGACGACGAGATGAAGGCGAGAATGGAAGCCTATCTGGAGCAGTACGGCCCCAAGGTCTAAGCCCATAGTCCCCCGTCCCCTCGGAGAGCGGAGGGGGGCCTCCGGGGGGAACTGGTTCCACCCGGAAAATGCGGCGCGCGAAGCGCGTTGTCTTTCCCGCAGGAAAGACCCGCATTTGGATGGAAGCCTATCTGGAGCAGTACGGCCCCAAGGCGTAAGCAGGCAATTCAGACATCAGGGCGGCCCTCAGCCCCCGCCGCGGCGGGTCCGGCGGAGGGCCGTTTCTCAACTGCACGGGAAAGGAGGTGCGGCGGTGTGGGACTCCACGACGGCCACCGCAAACGGCTCAAGGAGCAGTTTCTTGACCACGGCGACAGCTTTCACGACCATCAGCTCCTGGAGCTGCTGCTGTGCTACGCCATCCCCCAGGGAGATGTGAACGGTCTGGCCCACCAGCTGTTGGGCCAGTTCGGCTCCCTGGCCGGCGTGCTGGACGCCCTCCCGGAGGCCCTCACGCAGGTCCCCGGCGTGGGTATGCACACCGCCGTCCTCCTCAAGCTCATCCCCGTCCTCGCCGGACGGTACCGGGCCGACCGGGCCGGGATGGGCACCATCCTGAACTCCACCCGGGCCGCAGGGCGGTACCTGCGCCCCTTCTTTTCCATGGGTGGCCGGAATGAGATGGCGTATCTGGTGTGCCTGGACGGGAAATATAAAGTGCTGGGCTGCCACAAGCTGGGAGAGGGCTCGGTCAACGCCGCCGAGGTCACCCCCAGGCGGGTGGTTGAGATCGTGCTGGCCCACAACGCCACCGCCGCCATTCTGGCCCACAATCACCTGTCCAATCTGGCCCTCCCCTCCGACGCCGATCTCATGACCACCCAGCAGCTCCGGTCCATCCTCCAGAGCGTGGGGGTGGAGCTGCTGGACCACCTGATCTTCACCGACGACGACATGGTCTCCCTGAGAGACAGCGGCTTCTTCTCCGGTTGCTGAACCCGTTTGCTTTGGGGTTGCAATAGAACAAATGTTTTGGTAAAATGATGGTACGCCCCACACCCAAAGGAGGTCTTTCCCTGTGCCAGATTTTGAAGTTGTCTCCCCTTATGCCCCGGCGGGCGATCAGCCGGAGGCCATCGCCGCCCTGGCCGCCGGTATCGAAAACGGACTCTCTGAGCAGACCCTGCTGGGCGTCACCGGCTCGGGCAAGACCTTCACCATGGCCAAGGTCATTGAGGCCGTCCAGCGCCCCACCCTGGTGCTGGCCCACAACAAGACCCTGGCCGCCCAGCTCTGCGCCGAATTCAAGGAATTTTTTCCCCACAATGCTGTGGAATACTTTGTGAGCTACTACGACTACTACCAGCCCGAAGCCTATATCCCCCACACCGACACCTTCATTGAAAAGGATTCGGCCACCAACGACGAGATTGACCGGCTCCGCCTCTCGGCCACCGCCTCCCTCATTGAGCGGCGGGACGTCATCGTGGTCTCCTCCGTCTCCTGCATCTACGGTCTGGGCGAGCCCGACGACTACGCCAAGATGATGGTCCCCCTTCGGGTGGGGACTGAGTTCCCCCGGGAGGAGCTGCTGCGGCGGCTCATCGAGATCCGGTACGAGCGCAACGACATCGCCTTCGAGCGCAACATGTTCCGGGTCCGGGGGGACACGGTGGAGCTGTGGCCGGCCTACTACAAGGACACCGCCATCCGGGTGGAGTACTTCGGGGACGAGATCGACCGCATCAGTGAGGTCAACGTGGTCACCGGCACCCCTGTCCGGCGGCTGGAGCACATCCCCATCTTCCCCGCCAGCCACTATATCACCCCCAAGGAAAAGATGGACAAGGCCATCAAAGAGATCTACAAGGAGCTGGAGGAGCGGGTGGCCTTCTTCCAGGAGCGGGACATGCTGGTGGAGGCCCAGCGCATCAAGCAGCGGACCATGTACGACATTGAGATGATGCAGGAGCTGGGCTACTGCTCCGGCATTGAGAACTACTCCCGTCCCATCGCCGGTCGGCCCGCCGGCTCCGCCCCCATGACCCTCATGGACTACTTCCCAAAGGACTTCCTCCTGTTCATCGACGAGTCCCACGTCACCCTCCCCCAGGTCCGGGCCATGTATAACGGCGACCGGGCCCGGAAGACCACTCTGGTGGATTACGGCTTCCGTCTCCCCTGCGCCTTTGATAACCGCCCGTTGAAATTCGAGGAGTTTGAACAGAGAGTCAATCAGGTGGTCTATGTCTCGGCCACACCGGGCGAGTATGAGCAGACCCGCTCGGGCCAGATCGTGGAGCAGGTCATCCGCCCCACCGGTCTGCTGGACCCCAGGATCGACGTGCGCCCGGTGGAGGGCCAGATCGACGACCTCATCGGAGAGATCAACCAGCGGGTGGAGCGGAAGGAGCGGGTGCTGGTCACCACCCTGACCAAGAAGATGGCCGAAGACCTGACCGCTTACCTCAAAAACGCCGGCATCAAGGTGCAGTACATGCACCACGACATCGACACCATCGAGCGCCAGGAGATCATCCGGGACCTGCGCCTGGGGACCTACGACGTGCTGGTGGGCATCAATCTGCTGCGGGAGGGCCTGGACCTTCCCGAGGTGTCCCTGGTGGCCATCCTGGACGCCGACAAGGAGGGCTTCCTCCGCTCGGAGACCTCCCTCATCCAGACCATTGGCCGGGCCGCCCGAAACGCCGACGGACTGGTCATTATGTACGCCGATAAGATGACCCCCTCCATGATGGCCGCCATCGGCGAGACTGAGCGCCGCCGGAAGAAGCAGGACGCCTTCAACCAGGCCCACGGCATCGTTCCCAAAACCATCATCAAGTCGGTACGGGACGTCATCGAGCTCTCCGCCGCCGAAGAGGAGAGCGAGCAGCTCCTGCGCAAGAAGACCCAGCTCTCCAAGAAGGAGCGGGACGCCGCCATCGAAAAGCTGGAAAAGGAGATGAAAGAGGCGTCCAAGCGATTGGAATTCGAGTACGCCGCCGTGCTGCGGGACCGCATCATCGAGCTCAGAGGGAAATAACGGCTGGGAGAGGTGGGTTCATATGGGAAGACTTCACAGGCTACCGCATTTTGATTACAGCCAAGCTGGATACTATTTCCTCACATTCTGTACAAAGGAAAGGAATTGTATCCTATCCTCCATCCTGTCTCCTTCCGCGGGGCGCGGCATCCTTGACGCGCCCACCCTCCAACTTACCGCCTGTGGGCTCCAAGTTGAGTCTGCCCTTCATTTTTTAGATGAACATCTGCCTTATTTGACGATAGATTCCTACGTTATCATGCCCAATCATGTTCACATGATCGTCCAAATTACGCAATCCTTTGAGGAAGGCGCGTCTGGGAAGCCGCGCCCCACAAAAATGGACTGCCCCGCAGATGCGTATATTCCCAAACTGATCTCATCCTTAAAGCGTTACACCAACCGGTCCTGTGGAAGCGACCTCTGGCAGGACGGCTATCACGACCACATCATCCGCAATGAGGCCGACTATCTGCGGATCTGGACCTATATGGACCAAAACCCCGTCAAATGGCGGGAGGACTGCTATTATGAGGAGGGCATCCTGTGAAGAAGGTAAAGATCACGGTGCTGAAAACCGAATTTTACCCTGAGCTGGCCGACCGCTATCTCTCCGACGGCAGGGAGGCCGGCCCTTGCCCCTTCCAGAAGGTCGGGGATGTGTTCTACTATGAGGGTGGCGCGGAGAAGCCGGAGGGCTTATGCCCCTGGGCCTGGATCGACCTTTACCGGGGCATCTCCACCCTGGCCAACGGTCCTCTCGTCAACGACTGGTACTCCCACGAAGACCGGCGCGTCCTCTGCTGCACCGACGGTATCCGCCCGGTGATCTATGAGCTGGCCCTCCTGGACGAGGACACCACTCTGTGACCGCTGGAAAAACAAGTCTAAAGGAGAGGTCCCCGTGAATTTCTTCGGAACGACTCTGCCAGAGACCTTGGGCATCCTGCTGGCCATCTGGACGCCCTTTCTCATTGGGCTGACCGCCCTCGGTCTCATCGGGCTGGCCGCCTCGCCCCGGCCCCCAAAATGGGCTCGGCTGCTGGCCGGGGGGCTGGGCAGTGTCCTCCTGTTGTGGGCTCTGTGGATCTTTGTGTTCCGGCCAATCTTCTTTTAGCTCCTTCCCAACACACATCACAAAAAGGATCTGATCTTATGTGGGTCTGGTTTGCCCTGCTCTCGGCGGTCTTTGCCGCCCTCACCTCCATCCTGGCCAAGATCGGCATCGAAGGGGTGGACAGCACCCTGGCCACCGCCATCCGCACCGTAGTGGTGCTGGTTATGGCCTGGGGCATCGTCTTCCTCACCGGAAAGCAGCACGGCATTGCCGACATCGCCCCCCGGAGCTGGCTCTTCCTGGCCCTCTCCGGCCTGGCCACTGGGGCCTCCTGGCTCTTCTACTACCGGGCCCTCCAGCTGGGCGAGGCCAGCAAGGTGGCCCCCATCGACAAGCTCAGCGTGGTGCTCACCATGGTGCTGGCCTTTGTCATCCTCCACGAGACCGTCACCGTCAAGGGCATCGTCGGCGGCGCCCTCATCGCCATCGGCACCCTGATCCTCATTCTGTAACACCCAAAGGAGACCGACACAGCCATGCTCGACCATATTTACGTCAAGGGCGCCCGCGCCAACAACCTCAAGAACATCGACGTCACCATCCCCCGGGACAAGCTGGTGGTGCTCACCGGCCTGTCCGGCTCCGGCAAGTCCTCTCTGGCCTTCGACACCATCTACGCCGAGGGCCAGCGGCGGTATGTGGAGTCCCTCTCCTCCTACGCCCGGATGTTTCTGGGCCAGATGGAAAAGCCCGATGTGGACTACATCGACGGTCTCTCCCCCGCCATCTCCATCGACCAGAAGACCACCTCCAAAAACCCCCGGTCCACCGTGGGCACCGTCACCGAGATCTACGATTACCTCCGTCTTCTCTGGGCCCGGGTGGGCACCCCCCACTGCCCCAAGTGCGGCAAGGAGATCAAACAGCAGACCATTGACCAGATCATCGATCAGGTGATGGCCCTCCCCGAGGCCACCCGCATCCAGGTCATGGCCCCCGTCATCCGGGGCAAGAAGGGCGAACACGCCAAGATCTTCGAGGACGCCCGCCGCTCCGGCTACGTCCGGGTCCGGGCGGACGGCTCCATCTACGACCTCACCGAGGAGATACGCCTGGACAAGAACAAGAAGCACAACATCGAGGTGGTGGTGGACCGGCTGGTCATCCGCGCCGACATCGCCCGGCGGCTCACCGACTCGGTGGAGACCGCCTCCGCCCTCTCCGGCGGGCTGGTCCTCATCAACATCGTGGGGGAGGACCGGGACATCCTCTTTTCCCAGAACTACGCCTGCGAGGACTGCGGCATCTCTATTGAGGAGCTCTCCCCCCGGATGTTCTCCTTCAACAACCCCTTCGGCGCCTGCCCCACCTGTACCGGTCTGGGCTCCCAGCTCAAGGTGGACGTGGACCTCATCCTCCCCAACCGGGACCTCTCCATCCTGGAGGGGGCCATCACCGCCAGCGGCTGGAACAACGTGAAGGGGGACTCCATCTCCCGGATGTACTTCGAGGCCCTGGCCAAGAAGTACAAGTTCAAGCTCACCACCCCGGTGAAGGACCTGTCCGACGAGGTGCTGGACGTGATCCTCTACGGCACCAAGGGGGAGAAGCTCAAGCTCACCTATGAGCGGGAGAATGGCCAGGGCACCCTGATGCAGGCTTTTGAGGGCGTGGTCAACAACCTGGAGCGCCGCTACCGGGAGACCCAGTCCGACGCCATGCGCCGGGACCTGGAGGAGTGCATGTCCCAGCGGCCCTGCCCCGACTGCGGCGGCAAACGGCTGCGGAAAGAAGCCCTGGCCGTCACCGTGGGGGACATCAACATCGACGACTTCTGCCGCAAGTCGGTGACCGAGGCCCTGGCCTTCATCGACGCCCTGGTGCTCAGCGAGCAGAAGATGCGCATCGCCGAGCGCATTTTGAAGGAGATCAAAAGCCGTCTGGGCTTCCTCCAGTCGGTGGGTCTCCAGTACCTGACCCTGAGCCGGGCCGCCGCCACCCTCTCCGGCGGCGAGAGCCAGCGCATCCGCCTGGCCACCCAAATCGGCTCCTCCCTCATGGGAGTCCTCTATATCCTGGACGAGCCCTCCATCGGCCTCCACCAGCGGGACAACGACATGCTGCTGGACACCATGAAGCATCTGCGGGATCTGGGCAACACCCTCCTGGTGGTGGAGCACGACGAGGACACCATGCGCGCCGCCGACTACATCGTGGACATCGGCCCCGGGGCCGGCGTCCACGGCGGGCAGGTGGTGGCCTGCGGCACCGCCGAGGAGATCATAAACACCCCCGGCTCCATCACCGGCGACTACCTCTCCGGCCGGAAGCAGGTGCCTGTCCCCGCCCAGCGCCGGACCGGCAGCGGCCATTTCCTCACCGTCCGGGGGGCGGCGGAAAACAACCTGCAAAATGTGGATGTGTCCATCCCTCTGGGAACCTTCACCTGCGTCACCGGCGTCTCCGGCAGCGGCAAATCCTCCCTGGTCAACGAGATCCTCTACAAGCGGCTGGCCGCTGACCTAAACCGAGCCAAGACCCGGCCCGGCAAGCACGCCGGCATCGAGGGGGAGGAGTTTTTGGACAAGGTCATTGACATCGACCAGTCCCCCATTGGCCGGACTCCCCGGTCCAATCCGGCCACCTACACCGGTCTGTTCAACGACATCCGGGAACTCTTCGCCTCCACCCCCGACGCCAAGGCCCGGGGCTATGGGCCGGGCCGGTTCTCCTTCAACGTCCGGGGCGGACGGTGTGAGTCCTGCTCCGGCGACGGGCTCATCAAAATCGAGATGCACTTCCTCCCCGACATCTATGTCCCCTGCGAGGTGTGCAAGGGCAAGCGGTACAACCGGGAGACCCTGGAGGTCCGCTACAAGGGCAAGAACATCTATGAGGTGCTGGACATGACGGTGGAGGAGGCCCTTCCCTTCTTTGAAAACCTCCCCCGGCTCTACAACAAGATCCGCACCCTCCAGGAGGTGGGCCTGGGCTATGTGAAGCTGGGCCAGCCCTCCACCGAGCTCTCCGGCGGTGAAGCCCAGCGAGTCAAGCTGGCCACCGAGCTGGCCAAGCGCTCTACCGGTCAGACCATCTATATCCTGGACGAGCCCACCACCGGTCTCCACACCGCCGATGTCCACAAGCTCATCGAGGTCTTGCAGAAGCTGGTGGACGTGGGCAACACCGTGGTGGTCATTGAGCACAACCTGGACGTCATCAAGACCGCCGACCACATCATCGACCTGGGCCCCGAGGGGGGCGACGGCGGCGGTACCATTGTGGCTGTCGGCACCCCTGAGGAGGTGGCGCAATGCGCCGCCTCCTACACCGGGCACTACCTGAAAGCAGTGTTGGAGTAAAAGAGATGCCGTCGCCCCCCTGCCAAGCGTTTTGGCCACAGGCCAAAACCTTGATGCCGGGCGGATTCATTCCGCCCGAGCAGATCAAATCTTCGGGGTCCCCATGGGGCCTGCCCCATGGGGTTGGCGACGGCGGCGGTACCATTGTGGCTGTCGGCACCCCGAGGAGGTGGCGCAATGCGCCGCCTCCTACACCGGGCACTACTTGAAGACGGTGCTGGAGCGGGAGTAAGCCCCGTTTTTGTACCGCAGCCCTTCACCTGTCACCCTGAGCGCAGCGAAGGGTCCGTTTCCCTCCTCCTGTCACCGGCCTTGGGGGACGAGGGAGACGGATTCTTCGGCTTCGCCTCAGAATAACGGGGAGGGGTCAAGCCCCCGGCCCTTTGCTCCAGAAACACTCCGACAAACCGACCCCCGTCCGCAGCCCCAGCACAAAAGCCTGGAGGGAGAAAAACTCCCGGCTCTTATCGAAGTTCACACGCTCCTCCAGGTCCAGATTGCCGTCCATGAGGGAGAGGTCCAGCTCGTAGCCGCTCCCCAGGACGTGCTCCTCCTGGTAGGGATAGATGTAGCGGGCATAGAGCCACGGTAAAAATTGATCCAAAATACCACCTCCTATGTCGTATATTATATACGTCTTTTAATGTCGTGTCAAGTAGGTGAGATGCGATGGAAAAAATCATGGAGCCTTTTGGCGCCCGGCTGAAAGCCCTGCGAAAGGCAAAAAAACTCAAGCAATCGGACATGGCCCTTCTGCTGGACTGCACGGACCGGCACTATCAGCGCATGGAATATGGATATGTCAACGTACCGTCCCTTACCCTTCTGAAGCTGGCGGACTATTTCGGCGTCACTACGGACTACCTTCTGGGACGGGATCTGATGGAATCGTAGAGGCGGCTATTGGTCACCCGCCGGTGCTCCTCTTGCTCCCCGGGCTGCACGGGCGTTACGTCGTCGTGGCAACGTCCGCACCGCTCAAAACACCCTGCGGGTATTTCTCGCTCCGCTCCCTTGCCCCTCATCTCCCAAATGGACCCGCTTCGCTGGGCTCCATTTGGGTCCCCTATGCGAATTGCCTGGCAGTAGAGCAGCCTGGGGGGTACATCCAATAGGGGGGAGCCGCAGCTCCCCCCTGTGCTTGGCCGTTTCAAGGGGGAGAGTCCAGAGAGGGGGGAAATCGGAATCCCCCCTCTCTGGGGTGTCTTTGGTTCCTTTCTGCACAAGCAGAAAGGAACGCCCCCGGCAGGGCGGACAACACCGCAAACAGAAATCACTTTTGCTCAGAAGAAAATCTTCTGCGACCATCTCCGATGGAGAACGGCCTCCGGCGGGCCCCTTTCTGAATGACCAGAAAGGGGCGAAAGAGTCAGTCAAGGAGGGGGATTTCGATTTCCCCCTCCTTGACAATCCTCCCCTTAAAACGACCAACACAGGGGGGCTGCGGCCCCCCTATTGGATGTACCCCCCAAGTCTTCTATTGCTACGTTGTTTGCACCGTCGGCTTACTTCGTAACGCCGCCGGCGCACGGGGGGCTGGTGGACCGCCGGCGGGCGGATGATCGCCGCCCCTACAACACCACTGTAACGTTGGCGTAGGGGCGGCCTGTGTCCGCCCGCCCCCACGGACCTTCCCCCTCCCAGGGGGAAGGTGGCATTTGCGAAGCAAATGACGGATGAGGGTGGGTATCGGAAATGAACTGGACTTTCCCCTCACCCGTCTCCCTCCGCTCGACAGCACAGGTCGAGGAAGATATGGTTTTATCTGACTGTTCCCCGAACAGTCAGCCCCCCAGGGAAGCCTTTATGCACGGCAGGACGGGCCGATGAGGACATCGGCCCCTACGCCAACGTTGCGGTGGTTTTGTAGGGCCACCATATAGGACGGCCACCCAGTTTGGGACCACGTTGCGAGGTGGTTTGGCGCGCCGGGGTCGTCGCGCCCCACAAAAAAGCGTGGTACCGTGGGCACGTCTGGGAAGCCGCGCCCCACACAATCAGGTGGTGCCATATCGATACGGCGGGCGGATAATCGCCGCCCCTGCCGAAAATTTCACAAAATCTTTATCGTCAACTGCCTGTCCGGTATGGTACAATGGTCCCCGAGGTGAACGAACTTTGGATCTCCTGCAATGGCTGACTGATACCGAGCTGGGCGCGATGGTCTCCACCGTCCTGGTCTCCATGGTGCCCGTCCTGGAGCTGCGCTTCGGCATTCCCTGGGGAGTGGCCCACGGGCTCTCCCATTGGACCGCCTTTCTCTGCGCCGTGCTCGGCAATATGATCCCCCTCCCCTTCATCGTGGTCTATATCCGCCGCATCTTCAAGTGGATGCGCCGCCACCTGCCCCAGCTGGACCGGGTGGTGGACAAGCTGGAGGCCAAGGCCCACCTGAAGGGCCGCAAGGTCACGAAATACCGCTATCTGGGCCTGATGATCTTCGTGGCCATTCCCCTCCCCGGCACCGGTGGCTGGACCGGCGCCCTCATCGCCGCCTTTCTGGACATGCGCCTGCGGAAGGCCATGCCCTCCATCCTGGCCGGCATCCTCATCGCCGGATTCCTCATCACCGGTATCACCTACGGCTTCACCTCGATCTTTTGACCCTTTCCCACCTCCGCGCATAGGATGGCGCGGAGGTGGATCGTTTTGCTGTACGCCGCTTTTGAGGTTTTGCTGTCCCTGCTGGCCGTATTCGGCCTCTTTTCCGCCCTGTGGCTTCTCTTCCGCCGGGCCCTGTTCGCCCGGGCTGGGGAAGAGCCCCGCGCCTGCGCCGTAGTGGCCGTCCAGGGGGACGGCTCCGGGCTGGAACAGACTGTGAAGGAGCTTTTATGGCTGCGGCTGGGAGGGGCCCGGCACTATACCGTGCTCATCGCAGACGCCGGCCTGGACGCCAGGGGCAGGGCCATGGCCGCCGCCCTGGTCAACAGTCTGCCCGAGGTGGTGGTCTGCCCCATGGAGCGGCTGGCCGATTATCTGGACCCGAGCTGAGGTCCCATCACGACTGGAAGGAAGTAGGACGACTTGGAGACGACCAAAGAGCTCACCCTGATGGAGGGAACGGTGGAGTCCGTCATTTTCCGCAACGAGGAAAACGGCTACACGGTCCTCCGTCTCAGCGTGGGAGACGGGGAGCCGGTGACGGTGGTGGGCTGTATGCCCGGCGCCGCTCCCGGCGAGGGTCTGGCCGTCCAGGGGACCTGGGCCCGCCACTCCTCCTACGGCGAGCAGTTCAAAGCCGAGATCGTGGAGCGGCGGATCCCCGTGGGGGAAAAGGCCATCTTTGAGTACCTGGCCTCCGGCGCCATCCGCGGCGTGGGGACGGCCACCGCCCGGCGGCTGGTGGAGGAGTTCGGCGCCGACACCTTTACCGTACTGGAGGAGGAGCCGGAGCGCCTGACCAAGATCAAGGGCATCACCCGCAAGCGGGCCCTCCAGATCAGTGAAGCCTTCCGGCTCCAGATGGGCATGCGGCGTCTGCTGGACTTTCTGGGAGAGCACGGCCTGCCCCTCCAGCTGGGCATGCCCCTCTACCGCCGCTACGGCAACCTGGCCCTGGATGTGATCCGGGACAACCCCTATCTGCTGGTGGACGAGGAGCTGGGGGTCCCCTTTTCCACCGCCGACGAGCTGGCCCTGGCCATCGGCCTGGACGGGGAGGACCCCCAGCGGCTGGAGGCCGGCGTCCTCTTCGAGCTCACTCACAACCTCAGCAACGGCCACACCTTTCTCCCCGTCCAGAAGCTGCTCTGGGCCACGGGACAGCTCATCGGAGTGGAGGGGGCGGGGCTCACCGAGGCCCTGGACTCCCTGGAGCACCAGGGGCTCCTCACCCGGGAGGAGGTGGCCGGGGAGGACGCCTGCTACCTCTCCTCCATCCAGGAGGCGGAGGAGTACGTGGCCTGGCGGCTGGAGGAGATGTGCGCCCGGGAGCTGCTGCCCCCCGCCCATCTGGAGCGGCTGCTGGACGACATCCAGGAGACCCAGGGCATCACCTACGCCCCCCAGCAGCGTCAGGCGGTGGCCCTGGCGGCGGAGCGGCAGGTGATGCTCCTCACCGGCGGTCCCGGCACCGGCAAGACCACCTGCCTGCGGGGCGTCCTCGCCCTCTTTGACGCCCTGGGCCTGGAGACTGCCCTAGCCGCCCCCACCGGGCGGGCCGCCAAGCGGCTGGGGGACGCCTGCGGCACCGAGGCCGCCACCATCCACCGGCTGCTGGAGACCCAGTTCGACCAGCACACCGGGCAACTCATCTTCGCCCACGATGAGGACGAGCCCCTCTCCGCCGACGCCGTCATCGTGGACGAGACCTCCATGGTGGATGTGCCCCTGATGCGGGCCCTCCTCTCCGCCCTGCGCAGCGACTGCCGTCTCATTCTGGTGGGCGACCCGGACCAGCTCCCCTCCGTGGGGCCGGGCAACCTCCTCTCCGACCTCATCCGCAGCGGCAGGGTGCCCACCATCTGCCTCACCGAGATCTTCCGCCAGGCCGCCGAGAGCGCCATCGTCCTGAACGCCCACCGGGTGGACCGGGGGGAACTTCCCGACCTCACCAACCACCAGAAGGATTTCTTTTTCCTCCGCCGCCGGGATCCGGTGCGGACGGCGGAGACCATCGTGGAGCTGGTCCGGACCCGGCTGCCAGAGAAAATGGGCATCCCCGCCGACCAGATCCAGGTCCTCTCCCCCACCCGCAAGCACCAGAGCGGCACCCTCTCCCTCAACCAGCGGCTCCAGGAGGCCCTCAACCCGGCCCAGCCCGGCAAGGGGGAGCGGCGCTTCGGACCCTACCTCTTCCGTCAGGGGGACCGGGTCATGCAGGTGAAGAACAACTACGACATCATGTGGAAGGACCGGGAGGGCCGCTCGGCGGGCATGGGGGTCTTCAACGGTGACATCGGCTGCATCACCGACATGGACCCCAGGGGCGAGCTCATCACCGTGGACTTCGACGGGCGGCTGGTGGAGTACGCCCCCGAGATGCTGGGTGAGCTGGAGCCCGCCTACGCCATGACCGTACACAAGGCCCAGGGCAGCGAGTACCGGGCCGTCATCCTGGCCGTCAGCGACGGCTCCCCCATGCTCCTCTCCCGGGGCGTCCTCTACACCGCCATCACCCGGGCCAAAGAGCTCTTCATCCTGGTGGGAGACGAGGAAAAGGTGGCCCAGATGGTCCGCAACGACCGCCAGCAGCGCCGCTACTCCGGTCTGCGGGCCAGACTGGCCAGGGGGTCGTGAGGAGGGGGCGCTACGCCTACGGGCGGGCCGATGAGGACATCGGCCCCTACGCCAACGTTACGGTGGTGTTGTAGGGGCCGGTGTCCTCACCGGCCCGGTGTTTCGGCGCGGTATTTCTTTTGTTGTGGGGCCCGACGACCCCGGCGGGCCCCATAGAATGACGTGGTGCATGGGCGCGTCTGGGAAGCCGCGCCCCACAAAACAGGGATCGCCCGTTGTCCACCGTAGGGGCCGACCTATGTGTCGGCCCGGATGCAGTCCAGCGGGCATCCCGCGGGCGCACACGCAGGTGCGCCCCTACGGGGGGTGGCCGGAGCGCAAAACCACACCCAGTCCCCCCCCTCATCCGTCATTTGCTCCGCAAATGCCACCTTCCCCCTGGGAGGCGGAAGGTCATCTTGGGTCCGGCGTCTCCCCTCATCCGTCTGGCCTTCGGCCAGCCACCCTTCCCCCAGGGGAAGGCGTTGTGGGCCGCTATTAGCCCCCCCTATATCTGAACGGTGTAGTTTCCAAAATTTTAAGCACTAGTAATGCACTAAATTTTATTTAACTTTTATTGCGTGGGATATGCTTTGTTTACCTCATAGGAGAGGAGACAGGGCATATGGAAAAACGGACCCACCTGAGCATCCGCATGGACAGGGAGCTCCACGACAAGCTGCAATATATTGCCGCCTACGATGGTCGCTCCATGAGCCGGCAGATCCTGCATCTCATCACCACCTGTGTCCGGGAATTTGAAAAGGAGCACGGTCCCATCGACCTGGAGGAGCCGTCATGACCGGCCCGGTGGAGGTCCTGCTGGACCTGATCTTCCCGCCCAAGTGCGTTTTTTGCAGGAAGCTGCTGCGCAGGGGCGAAGACGGCATCTGTGCCGGCTGTCAGGAGCACCTGCCCTGGCGCCTGGGGCCGGAGGCGGAGCAGACCCTGGAGTTCATCTCCCTGTGCGCCTCTCCCCTCTGGTACCAGGACCAGGTACGGGAATCCTTCCACCGCTACAAATTCAAGGGTTCACGGGGCTATGCCGGGGTCTATGGCCGGCTCATGTCCCAGTGCGTCCGGGACCACCTGGCGGGGCGGTACGACCTCATCACCTGGGTGCCATTGTCGGCGCAGCGCCGGAAGGCCCGGGGCTACGACCAGGCCATGCTTCTGGCGGAGGCCGCCGCCCTGGAGCTGGGGGATGTGGCCGCCGAGACCCTGGCCAAGGTCCGGGACACCGACGCCCAGTCCGGCCTGGGCAAGGACGACAGCGCCCGCCGGGCCAACGTCCTGGGGGCCTACCGCCCCACCGACCCGGAGCTGATCGCCGGACGGCGCATCCTCCTCATAGACGATGTGGTCACCACCGGCTCCACCCTCTCTGAGTGCGCCCGGACCCTGCGCACCGCAGGCGCCGCCGACGTGGTCTGCGTCACCCTGGCCCGGGCCAGGAGATAGCCTTGTCCCCCTTTTGAGGGTGCTTCACCGCAAAAAGACGGTTTCCGCCCCTTTTTTCGGGTGATTTTCGTATCCTCTTATTTGAAATTAAGGTTGAAATGCGTCGGAACTCCTTATATAATAGTTCTATATTTGGGTCACCCTGCCTGTTTGCGGCCTTTGGGCCGGGTTGACCTTCTTTCATTCGTGTTTTTACAAAGGAGATTAAACCATGGGTCTCTTGGCTAAAATAAAGGAAAAGCTCAAAGTGTTTCGAGGTGCTGGTATGTTCGCGAAAGACATCGGTATCGATCTGGGTACCGCTTCCATTCTGGTATATGTAAAGGGCAAGGGCGTGGTGCTGCGGGAGCCCTCCGTGGTGGCCATGGACAAGGACAAGGGCACCCTCCTCAAGGTGGGCACCGACGCCCAGCAGATGCTGGGCCGTACCCCCGGCAACATCGTCGCCATCCGCCCCCTGCGTGAGGGCGTCATCTCCGACTTTGACATGACCGAGCGTATGTTGAAGGAGTTCATCCGCAAGGCGGCCTCCTTCCGGCTCTTCAAGCCCCGCGTGGTCATCTGCGTCCCCTCCGGTATCACCGAGGTGGAGGAGCGGGCCGTGGTGGACGCCGGCATCCAGGCGGGCGCCCGCCGGGTCTTCCTCATTGAGGAGCCCCTGGCCGCCGCCATCGGCGCCGGCATCGACATCACCAAGCCCGACGGCCACATGGTGGTGGACATCGGCGGCGGCACCACCGACATCGCCGTCATCTCCCTGGGCGGCATCGTGGAGTCCACCTCCATCAAGATCGCCGGCGACCAATTTGACGAGGCCATCATCAAGTACATACGCCGCAAGCACAACGTGCTCATCGGCGAACGTACTGCTGAGGAGATCAAGATGCAGATCGGCTGCGTCTTCCCCCGCCCCGAGGAGCAGACCTTCGAGGTCAAGGGCCGCTGCCTCATGACCGGCCTGCCCCGGGTCTTCACCGTCACCTCCTCCGAGATGATCGAAGCCTTTGAGGAGGTCTCCACCCGCATCCTGGAGGCCATCCACGGCGTCCTGGAGCGCACGCCCCCCGAGCTGGTGGCCGATATCTCCACCAACGGCATCGTCATGACCGGCGGCGGCAGCCTGGTCTGGGGCTTTGACAAGCTCATCGAATCCCACACCGGTATCGAGACCTATGTGGCCGAGGACGCCATCTCCTGCGTGGCCTACGGCACTGGCAAGAGCCTGGAGTGGGTGGGCGAGATGCAGGACGGCACCATGAACATCTCCCGCCGGAAGCAGATGAACTGACCCGGCGCGCTCTTCGCATAACAAAAACGGGATGACGTCAAACGTCATCCCGTTTTTCTCAGGTCTTCCCTGTACCCCTGACGGACAACTCCGTCAACGATGGTCTTTCCACATCTGAGCATGCTCATCTTATCCCATCTCAAGGAGGTCCCCGCCATGTCCGAACGTATCCTCAACGCCCTGCTCCTCACACCGGCGGAGCGGGCCCAGTTCCTGGCCGCCGCCCCCGGCGTGGAGCAGCGGTTCCTCCCCCTCATGGACAACAGCGGCCTCACCGTCCCCCTCTCTGATCCCAGTGCTGTGGAGGGGGCCACGGTGGTGCTGGGCAGTCTGCCCCCTGACGTGCTCGCCGCCACCCCCACCTTGAAGTGGCTCCAGACCTGGAGCGCCGGGGTGGACGTGTATTTGAAGCCCGGCGCGCTCCCCGACGGCGCCATGCTCACCTCCGCTGTGGGGGCCTACGGCCCCTCGGTGGCTGAGCACCTCTTTGCCTGCCTGCTCGCTCTGATGAAGCGGCTGCCCCAGTACCGGGACCGGCAGCGCGGCCACAGCTGGACCGACCTGGGCATGGTGAAGACCCTCTCCGGCGCCACCGTGCTGGTGGTGGGGGCTGGGGACATTGGGCAGCGTTTTGCCGCCCTGTGCCAGGCCATGGGGGCCCACACTGTGGGGCTCAAGCGGACGGCTTGTCCGCCCCCCGCCGGCCTGGACGAGGTCCACGCCCTGGACGGGCTGGACGCCTGGCTCCCCCGGGCAGACGTGGTGGCTCTGGCCCTGCCCCAGACCCCGGAGACTGTCCACCTCATGGACCGGCGGCGGCTCTCCCTCATGAAGGACGACGCCATCCTCCTCAACGGGGGCCGGGGCTCCGCCGTGGACCCCCAGGCCCTGGCCGAGACCCTCCGGACGGGCCGCCTGTGGGGGGCCGCCCTGGACGTCACCGAGCCGGAACCCCTCCCCGCCGACTCCCCCCTCTGGGACATGGACAACCTGCTCCTCACGCCCCATGTGGCCGGCGGCCTCCACCTGGAGGGCACCCGGGAGCGGATCGTGGCCATCGCCCTGGAAAATTTGAAGCGCTATCTGGCCGGGGAACCCCTGAAAAACCGCATGAAGTAAGAAAAACGGCGCGGGAGAAAGCCTTCTCCCGCGCCGTTTTCGTCCTTGACATACCTAGAGCCCCGAGGTATATTATACCTAGAAAGCCGAGGTATTCCATCCATATGTGAAAGGAGTGAGTTATATGAAAGCTGACAAAAGCCTGCTCTCCGGCAGCACCACCCTGCTGGTCCTCTCCCTGCTCTCCACCGGCGACAAATACGGCTATGAGATGATCGCCGAGCTGGACGCCCGGAGCGACCACACCTTCACCCTCAAGGAGGGGACCCTCTACCCCATCCTCCATGGCCTGGAGCGGGAGGGGGCGGTGAAGTCCTACACCAAAGAGGCCGACAGCGGACGGACCCGGAAGTACTACCGGATCACCAAGAAGGGCCTGCGGGCCCTGGAGGAACAGAAGAAGGAGTGGGTGGATTTCTCCCAGAAGGTGAACGCCATCCTGGCGGGGTGCGCCCCCGCCCTGGCCTGATGGACGGCCCCTTCACCCGGTACTGCGCCGCCGTCTGCGCGCAGGTCCGCTTCCGGCCCGACCGGGTGTCCATCCAGTCCGAGCTGTGGGACCACCTGGAGGACCACGCCGCCGCTCTGGAGGCCCAGGGGCTCTCCCGTGAAGCGGCCAAGGAGGCCGCCGTGGCCGCCATGGGGGACCCGGAGGAGGTGGGCAGAGCCCTGGACGCCCTCCACTCCCCTGTGGCCGGGTGGCTGCTGCGGATGCTGACTTGGTGTACCAAGGTCTGCAGCATAGCGGCCCTGATCCTGCTGTTTCTCTCCTGCCGGCGACTTTTTCTCCATGTGACCGGTCCGCTCCGGTCAGTGGAGGTATGGACCGCCGCCACTTCGGAGTGGGCTGATGGCCGTGTGTATCACCCCACCGCCATCTACCGGGGCGAGGACTACACCTATTCCGTGGAGGGGGCGCGGCTGGCTGAAAAGGAGGACTCTTGGACCCTCTACTACCTGCTGCGGGTGGAGCATAAAAATCCCTGGCTCCGGCGCCCGACCCTGCAATATCTCATCCGGGCGGAGGACGATGTGGGGAACCTCTACCCCTGCTTCCGGGAACAGACGTGGGCCGGCAGT
Source organism: Intestinimonas sp. (assembly GCF_026169115.1). Classification (GTDB taxonomy): domain Bacteria; phylum Bacillota; class Clostridia; order Oscillospirales; family Oscillospiraceae; genus Intestinimonas. The sequence goes on from NZ_JAPFEA010000048.1 coordinate 38,212, forward strand.
TCCACGGGAAATTTCATGAGTGACATCAGCTCTCCCTTTGTTACCTATTACGATATGTGGGTCTCCCCCGTCGATCCCTCGGCCACGGAGATCACCCTGATCTGTGACTACTACGGCCCGCGGGAATTTACCCTCACCATCCCACTGGAAGGCGGTGCGCTGTCATGAAAGGAACCGGCACCACCCTCACCCGCCGCCAGAAGGCGCTTCGGTGCGGCCTGCTACTGCTCCTCTCCCTGGCGGTCATCCTCTATGCCCTGGACTTCCCCATCCCCACCGCCGGGCTGGCCCGCAGGGCCACCGAGCGACGGTACTGCTTCGGCCCCTCGGAGGTCCTCTGCACCCTGGAAGAACCTCTGATTTACAGCCGCTCCTACGCCGTTCGCTGGGAGGACTGGTACGGTGTGGTCAGCGTCCTAAGGTTCGGCCCATTTTGGTGGGACACGGGCCTGACGAAGACGGTAAAAAATGACCCGGACCAGCCCCTGACCCCTCTGGAGGACAGCTTTTACCTCTTCCAGAACGATCCTATCATCGTCTTTTCCAGCGACCCCGCCATCGTCTCGGTGACCCTAGAGTTTCCCGTCCGCCCGCGCGGGGGCGAGGTACAGCTGATCTCCGTCACCCAGGACCAGGGACAAAACGGCTGCTTCTCCCTCTTCCTTCCATACCATGATGGGCAAAGCTGGACCTACTCCTCCCGCTTCCGTCTCTCCGGCTATGACGCCGACGGAAAACTGGTGTGGCGCTCCCCCACCCCTACGGGCGCTCCCGAGGGCTGGGACTATCTCTTCGGCCCCGCCGCTTTGGACCTGTAAGGAGGTACCCCATGGACCGCCGACAATTCTGTGATACCGTCACCCGGCAGCTCCGGTGCCGGTGGGAGGCCCCCGCCGTCCGGCAGGAGCTCTCCGACCACATCCAGGACCACATGGACGCCCTCATGGCGGAGGGCATGGGCCGGGATCAGGCCGAGGAGGCCGCCGTGGCCGCCATGGGGGACCCGGAGGAGGTGGGCAGGGCCCTAGACGCCCTCCACTCCCCCTGGCCCTGGCGGGTCCTTCTCCTGTGCAAGTGGTCCTGCAAGCTGGTCCTGGCCCTGGCGGTGGTGCTGGCCCTCCAGAACCTGATGACCGAGGACCTGCCCTCCCCACGGTTCTTCCCCACTACCACAGCCACCTCCGCCGCTCAGGGCCTCGTCCGGGAGAATTGGGACGAGGAGATCCGGGCCACTGGAACGGTTACCGGCGGCGGCAGACTGGGAGACTATACCTTCCGCCCCCAGGGGGAGGCCCTGCTGGTCTACCGCCCCGACCATACATACGATGACGGCACCGTCCATTCCGGCGGCCTGCGGCTCACCTTTTTGGTCAAGACCGCCCACTTCCAGCCCTGGCTGGACGACGTGGACCTCCCCTGGTATGCCCTCACCGCCCGGGACGACCTGGGCAACACCTACGGCCCGGAGGACCTGGGTTCCTACACCGAATCCACCGGCGGGCGGCTCCTGGGCCACCAGGAATTCTCCCTCTATGACGCCCACCCGGAGGCCCGCCGCTTCACCTTCACCGTGACCGCCGCCGGGAAACAGATCGCCTTTACCGTGACCCTGGAGGAAGGAGGTGCGTCCACATGAGACTGCGGGAGCGTTGGGAGGGCCTGCCTGTCCGCCTTCGGGCGGGGCTGACCGCCCTCCTGCTGGTCCTGACTCTCCTCCTGCTGTGGTGGCTCTCCGGCTGGGCCTGGCCCACCCGTGCCCTAGCTCACCGGGCGCTGGAGCGTGAACACCTCTTCGGCCATGGGGAGATCGTGGCGGAGGGGGAGATCACCCACGCCGAGGACGCCTCTCCTTTCGGTCAGTCGGGCACCCACTTCGTTGTGAGTGAGCGGGATGGCCGCTACGCCGTCTCCGTCCTCCGGCCCAAGTGGGGTTTTCTATGGCGGAGCACCGAGGATCTCTTCTGGTCCTATCAGGTCCTCATCCCCACCGAGGAAAAGCCTCTTACCTACGTTTTCCTGGTCAGCGACCCCATCTACACCGTCAGTTCCGGCCTGGTCCATACCTCCGGCTGGGATTATCTGCTGTTGGTGGCCTCCGCCGACCCGGACATCGTCCGGGTGGAGGTGACCATAGACCTGGTAAGCCGGGACGAGTTGGAACAGGACCCGGACTGGGGCCTCCACCACGGCGTCACAGTCACCGCTACGGAGACCGAACCGGGCAGCGGCCTGTGGCTGGCCCACGCCGTCCCGGACGACAGCAACGGCAGCACCTATGTGGCCCTCCGGGGCTACGACGCCGCCGGAGAGTTGGTCTATACCTACATCCCCCAGTGAAAGGAGGGCTTCCATGTACCGCCACCAATTCTGTGAACGCGTCACCGGGCAGCTCCGGTGCCAGGAGGAGGCCCCCGCCGTCCGGCAGGAGCTCTCCGACCACATCCAGGACCACATGGACGCCCTCATGGCGGAGGGCATGGGCCGGGATCAGGCCGAGGAGGCCGCCGTGGCCGCCATGGGCGACCCGGAGGAGGTGGGCAAGGCCCTGGACGCCCTCCACTCCCCCTGGCCCTGGCGGATCTACTACGCCGCCCTCAACGCCGCCATCCTGCTCTTCGGCCTGACTTTCTGCCTGGTAATCGGCACCTTGTTCGGGAGCGGCACCTCTATCGATGTCTCTTTGGAAGACCTGGGCGACGCTCTGAAGGAGCAGGACCCGCAGTATATTATGGAACACTACGTCCTCAACGACGGTGATACCGTTCAAACCACCGGCACCGTCACCGGCGGCGGGGAGATCCCTCCCTACCGGCTCTCCCCCGCCGGGAAGGCCCTTCTCCTCTCCCAACCGGACGGGAAAGGCGGAAGGGCGCTGCAGCTGGTCTTCCTGGTCTCCGTCCTCCATCCCCAGCCCTGGCTGGAGTCGCTGGACCCGGTGGGCCAGCCCTGCTCCGCCGTGGACGACCTGGGCAACCAATACGGCTCCGATCAGGTCTTCTTTCAAAGCTCCGGTGGACGCCTGCGGGACCTCTGCCGGATCTTTTTAGAGGACCCCGACCCCGCCGCCCGCCGCTTCACCCTCACCCTGGACACCCACCGGGGGTCCGTCACCTTCACCGTTTCCCTGGAAGGAGGAGAGACGCCATGAAAACCCCAAAACGTCCCCTTCCCATCCGGGTCCGGCTGACCCTGAGTCTCATTCTGCTGGTCCTGACCTTCTTCCTGTCCTGGTGGTCCACCGGCTGGGCCTGGCCCACCAGGGAGCTGGCCTACCGGGCCCTGGAGACCGCCAACGGCTTTGGTCCCGGCGAGATCGTAGCCCAGGGGGAGGTCACCTTTGAGGAGGGCTACTCCAATCGCTACCTGCGTCGCCCCTCCGCCTGGATGGTGGGGCGCTTCGGTGGCTCCTTCGCCGCAGCGGTGCTGGAGCAGGCCCCCGGCCCTCTGTGGCGGGAGCATGACATCCGGTACTATGGCTTCCAGGTCCTCACCCCCACCGAGGAAGTGCCTCTGACCGCCGCCGAGCTGGCCCAGGCCGACGCCGCCCCCTATCTCTTCGACGGACAGTGGGTGGACAGAGACACAGAATATCTGTGGGCCATCTGCGCCCTGGACCCCGCCATCGTCCGGGTGGAGATCACCATGAACTACACCTACCGTCTGGCCGTTGGCGAGGGTTACAGCGATTCCATGGAGTCCGACCCCGTCACCGCCCAGGCCCAGCCTGTGGCAGAGGGCGTGTGGCTGGCCCGTGTCCGGCTCCCAAACCCCCTGGAGGGCCGCGCCGGCGGTTACTCCGCCAACCATACCCTCCGGGGCTATGATGCCGACGGCAAGCTGATCTACGACTCCGGCCTTTCCTGACGGGAGCTCATATTTCCCACCCGCCCCCGACAGCCTTCCCCTTGACCCGCCTCCCATTAAATGGTATTTTATGGCACACCACTTTGAAAAGAGGGAGTGCCATGCGAACCTCCGCCGCCCTGCTTCTGCTGCTTTTGCTGCTCTTACCCCGTGTCCGGGCCGCCTCCCCCGACGCCGTCACCCGCGGAGACTTTGTGGTCCTGCTGTGGGAGAGCGCCGGGGCTGTCCCCGGAGACGCCGCCCAGGGCTTTTCCGACGTCCACCGGGACGACCCCTGCTCCACGGCGGTAGGCTGGGCGGCGGAGCAGCGGCTGGTGCTGGGCACCGGCGGGGGCCGCTTTGAGCCGGACCGCCCCATCACCTGGGAGGAGGCCGCCGTCCTCCTCCGCCGCTGGGCCGCCCTCCAGGGCCGGGACACCACCCTCCCCACCGGGGCAGCCGGGTGCATCGGCTGTCCCCAACCGTCTCCCTGGGCGGACGACGCCCTCTGTTGGGCCGCAGACACCGGACTGCTGGATCGGTCCCCGGACAGCCGTCTGGACCCCGGCGGCACCCTGACCTCCGCCGAGGCCGCCGACCTTTTTCACCGGTTCTGCTGTGAACAGCCATAAAACTTCATGCGCCAAGAGAGCGGCATAGGGCCAATTTTGCTATGCTTTTGCATAGCAAAAAGAGGGCGTCAGATTCCATTTTGGAATCTGACGCCCTCTTTTTACATATCGCAATCATTTTGTCCCCGGTCGTTCTGCTCTTTGAGCACGTCCAGCGCCTCCCGGAGGAAGGCCGGGTAGGGCACCCCCATGAGCCCCAGGTTCTCCAGGATGGACAGTCCCTCGTTGCCGATGAAGAACAAAATGACCGCCATTCTGGCCCAGTCGCCCCCCAGCAGGTGGTCCAGCCGGGCCCCCACCAGCACCAGGGCCAGCTCGGCCCCCTTCTTGCACAGTCCTCGGAACCCCGCCCGGCTGTCCAGCGCGCCGTCTCCGCTCTTGTCGGACCGCTTGAAGACGCCGGCCACCACCACCCCGGAGAGGTAGTCCAGCGCCATGCAGACCAGCAGGGTCTGTAAGGCGGCGTCCCATCCCCCCAAGGCGGCAGAGAGTGCGCTGCCTGCCATGGCGGCCAGGGCCAATGCAGCATCTTTCAGTCTGCTCACAGCTCCACCTCGATCCATCCAGTCACTCCGGGTTCCCATACGTTTCCATCCATGGTGCTCTCATAGATCTTACCATGATATTTCACCCGATCTCCCTTATGGTAGGCGTCGTGTGCCCCGGCGGGCTGCCGCCACTCGGGAATGGCGTCCGGCTCCTCCGTGGTCACCCCAAGGGGGGTGTAGAGGGCAGGGGTCTTCTCCATGGGCCAGTCGGCCTGACTGGTGTGATTCTGGACCACCCGGTAGAGGTTCCCCCGCTCGTCGGAGATCCGCTCCCCGGCGGTGTAGGCGGTCCCCGCCTTCCACTCCGGGAAGAGGGCGCCCACCTGAGCGGCCTCCTCGTCGCCGAGGGCGGCGGCCTGCCGCCTGGACAGCAGAAGGGCCGCCTCCTGCTCCAGGTCATACCGGTCCTTTTCGTAGAGGATCACCCCCCGGGCGATCTGCTCTGCTCTCATGTTTCCTCTCTCCCTTCTAGGTATCCCGCACCAGCGTCTCCAGCGTCTCCCAGGTATAGTCCCCAGCCTCAATGTCGCCCCAGGTGTTGAACAGCCGCTCCAGCCGCTCCCAGGTGACATACCAGAAGACATACTCGATCTCCAGGTGGCAGGGCAGGATGTCCTCAATGATCTGCCGCAGCTCCTCAAAACCGTCGGGTATGCCGGGCACGTCGGGGAAGCGCACTTCCACATAACCCGGCCTGCCGGTCTCGCTGGCCACGGCGTTGAGGCCGCAACCGGACAGGTTGTCGTTGATGGCCGTCAGGGTAAAGCTGTCCCCGCCAATGCGCAGCAGGGCGGCCAGGGCCGCCCGACGCCGCTCCAAAGAGGTTGTCACGGGCCGCCGGACCAGCAGTTCCTCCACTGCCTCCAATCCGGTATCCTGTGCGGTGGTGAGGAGCATTTCCCGTTCCACCCGGTCCAGCGCGGCGCCGCAGCCGTCCAATGCGGTCCCGGCACCGACAAGCTCCCCAGCTCCAAAGCCCCTTTCCAGCTGATAGACCCCCAGGGGCCGCAGCAGCCCCTTCAATGCCTCAGCATAGCTCATGCCATCGCCTCCACAGTCAGGGCGGACAGCCGGGGCAGCTCGTCGGCGGCCACCACCACGTCGGCAGCGGGCTCCAGGAGCCGGTAGTTCTCCACGCCCTCCACGGCGTAGATGATATCTCCCAACCTGGCCCGCAGCACGTCCTCCCCCAGTCGTTGTCCGTCAAACCAGGCCCGCAGGGCGGACTCCACCGCACCCCGCACTTGTCCGGCGTCCTTGTTGGCGGCCGCCGCCACCTGGACGGAGACCGCCAGCTCCTTCATAGTGGGAGCCCGGACTTGGAGGTCCACGGCGATCTCCCGCCGCTCCTCGAAATAGTCCGTCAATGTCTTCAACAGCTCAGAGCCGGGAGCTCCGGCCCCGGTGGCCACTACTACATCCACCGTCCCCACCCCCCGAGGCCGGGGGATCACCGTGGCCGCCGCCACCTCCTCAAAGGAGAGGGCGCCCTGCTGATAAAAGGCGGCGTTTGCACCGTTGGGCATCCGGCGGTAGGTCTCCAACACCCTGGCCCGCAGGGTCTCGTCGTCCTCCCGGTCGGTGCCGCCGGAGAAGGCCGCCGGATTGGTGCACCGGCTCACCCCCACCGGGGCCACAGCCATGGTGAGGACGGTCCCCGCCGCCACATTGCCGGCGCTGCCCGGCTCCAGAGCCCTGGCCCGGACATCGGCCTGGGTGGTCCCTGCCCGGAGCAGGCCGGGCTCCACCGTCTCAAAGCGCACCAGTCCCGCCGTCATGCACACCGTGCCAGCGGGGATCTCCCGGTCCTGACCCGCCGCAGCGTCCACCGTGAAGCGCAGGACGCCCTCCGCCGCCGTGGCCGCCCGCCGCTCCAGTCCCCGGAGCTGGGCGTGCATATCCAGGCTCGTCCCCTCCGCCGTCTGGGGAAAGCATTGCCGCTCCACCCACTCACACTGGACATAGAGGGAAAACACCTGGGCGGCCATGGCGTACATCCGCACCGCCAGGTCGCTGCTTGCCGCGGCCTCGGCGCCGGTGGCCCCGGCGTAGTCCGCCATCATCTCATTGTAGATCTCCTCCACGCTCTTCACGCCAAATTCCTCCCTTGTCTCACAGGGTCACCGCCGCTTCCAGGCGCGCTCCCTCCCATTCCAGCGATACCAGGACTCTGAGCCTTCCCCCATGCTCCTCCTCCACGGTCACCTCAGCGACCTCCACATCCTCCCCCCGAAGGGCCTCGGCGGCGTACTGCCGGGCCAGGGCCTGACGAACGCCGGGCTTCTCCCGGGGCAGCAGGTAAAGCCGGCTGCCCAGCTCCGGGAGGAAGGGGAAGCTCCCCCGCCGGACCTGGAGCCGGAAGAGGACCCGCTGGAGGAGGTCCTGCGCCCCCTCCACGGTCCGGAGCCCGCCCCGCTCATCGGCCACATAGTCGCCGTCCTTAAGCAGCAGCGCCATTCAATTTTCCCCCCCTTCCTCCTTTTTGGGCTCAAACAGCTTCTCAATGGGGACGCCGTTGAGCTTCACCGTCCCCCGCAGGTCCACCGCCCCGTCGTTGCCCAGAAAGACCGCCGCCCGCCGGCTTTGGATGCACACCTCGCCGGGGGAGAGCTCCCCGCCGCCGGGTACTCCGGCCACCCACAGCGTCTCGCCGTCAACGCCGGATTTGAGCACCAAAACGGACTCCCCCTCCGCTGGCCGCCAGCAGTAACCGCCGGGGCTGAGCACGGTCAGGTCCCGCCGCTCGCCGGTGAGACAGACCGCAGCCTTTTCCCCCTCCAGCGTGACCGTCCCCACCTCTGCCGGCTCGCCGTGTACCGGCAAGCGTCGGCTCTGTCTGGAAAGCCACATGCTCCTTCCTCCTCTCTCAAATGGCCCCGTTGGGCGCGCCCAGGGTAAGGGTGGTGCCGCCCCCCAAGGCATTGGCGGCCACCCTGGCCTCCAGCACCCGCCAGACGCCGCAGCAGTCCCAGCCGGGCCGCTCCAGCCGCAGCAGGTCCCCCGGCCAGGCGCAAAAGAGCTCCGGCACTTTGACGATGAGTCGTTGGTACTCCTTTTCTGACTGCCGGAGCTGGAAATCGCCGCTGTACCGCATGGCCTGATAATTGCTTTTACCCGGCATGGTCATGACCTGCCGTCTCTGGATCTTCCGGGCGAGAAACACCTGGTTTTCCACCTGTTCCACCGCCGTCCGGGTCCTGTCCCGGACCCAGATTTGGGACAGGACGCCGTAGCGCCGTACCCGCCACGCCATACCGGTCACGGCGGTATCTCCCCCCAGAACCATGGTCTCGCGGTCTGCGAAGGGTGCAATGACCAGCCGTCCCTCCCGGTCAAAGCGGGGGGTGATGCCCCCGTGGTAGCAGGCGAACTGATAGAGAACCTGCCACTCGCTCTGGCCGCTCTGTACCGAAAAGCCGCTCACCGCCGGAAGGCCGGTCACCTGGGATATCTGGATGCCGTAGGGCTCCACATGGTCCCGGAGGATATCCTCCGCCGTGGCGGTGAGGTAGTCGGCCGGCATGGCCTCGTTGTCCAGCAGCAGGGCGGCCATGCCCCGGCCGCTCACCTCCAGGCAGCCGCCGGAGCCGTCCATCCGGTGCTCCACCTCGTCTACAAGGCCCTTGAAGTATGTCGCACCGTCCACCGTCAGCGTGAGCGTGACCGCCTTTTCCACCCCGCTGGCCGCCCCCGGCTCCCAGGCGCACAGCAGCCGGAAGCTGTCGCAGGGCGTCCCGGCAGTGTATTCCACCTCCCACTCCAGTGGCTCCGGCAGCAGCAGGACGGCCCCGTCCCAGCAGGACAGTCTCCACTCCATCATCCCACCCTCACCTTCTCTCCGGGCAGGATCAGGTTGGGATTTTTGATCTGGGGATTGAGGGCGATGAGCTCGGTGAGGTCCAGGCCGCAGTCCCGGGCGATGCCCCAAAGGGTCTCCCCGGCGGCCACCGTGTGGAGTTTTCCCGTACTGTCCGGGCTGACCGTTCCGCCGCTGTCGGCAGCGGAGGTTTCCTCCCGCCGGATGGCGGTCTCGGTCTGGGTGCTGCTCTCCCAGAAGGTAAAGGCATAGCTCACATAGTCCGCCCTGGGCTCCTGTCGGAGACGAAGCTCCACAAAGTAGACCTCCGCCGCCTGCCACACCGGGTGGATGAGGGGCCCCGGCCCCGGCAGGTAAAAGACCGACGCCAGCTTTTTGAATTCCTCATAGGCCGTCGGCCCCACAAACTCCCCTTCCCCCCGCATGACCCGTCTGGTAAGGCCCAGATCCTGCAAGTGATAGCGGCCAAAGGGCACCTTCTGCGCCGCCATTTTTCTCTCATAGTCAATGGTGTAGGTCCTTGGATTGTGGGGCCAGACATAGTCCTTGTAGCGCATAGCCGCCAGCTTCACGGCGGACCACCTCCCTCAGAAAAGTGTGAACCCGCCGTCGTAGCGCCGGGCGTCCCGCTGGAAGATCCGGTCCAGCTCTGCCGGGGTGGGCCCCTGTCCGCCCACCGGCTCCAGCTCCCGGACCACCACCTGTCCGGGCTGCCGCAGATAGGGCACCTGTTCTGCGGCCATCCCAGCCCGGCGCACGGAGTCATAGAGCGCCGCCGCTGTCAGGGCTCGCTCCCTCTCTTTTCTTCCGGCGTCCGCTGTCTGCTGTCCCGGCTTTCCACCGCCTTCCGACAGCCGGACCACTCCGGTCCCCGCCAGCGCCCCCGCCAGCTCAGGTCCTTTGCTCCCCAACTGATGGGCCTCCTGTTCCAGCCGAGCCCGGCTCAGGCGGATGAGCCTTTGTGGAAGGTCCTCAGGCCCTCCGGGCTCGTCTTTCTCCTCGCTCTGATCCTCCCCCGAACCTTTCCGCGCTCTGGCCGTTTCCCCAGAGGCCCCTTCGGCCCGCAAATCTGTGGGACCACCGCTGTACGCTTCCGTCCAAGGGCCATCCCCACTTCTTTCTTCCAACACGCAGGGCAGGATGTATCCGCTCAGGTCCAGGTCCTCCCCCTGCTCCCCGTCCTCCTCCAGTTCCTCCAGGAGCCAGGCGAGCCAATCGGTCATGTCGTCACCCCCCGCCGTAGTGCTTCAAAGCGCGCCCGGTCAAAGGCGGGGTTCTCCCCCGTCACGTCCCCGCCCGTGGGTGTGCCGCATACAGGGCAGCGTTCCTCCATCGCCTGGGCCCGGCAGGACGGGCACAACTGGTCCAGGGTCTCCTCGTCGTCCAGCAGCAGATTGACGGCGCACCAGAGATAATCCCCGGCGGTCATCTCCCTGGCCCGCGCCTCCGTGGGCAGCGCCCCAAAAGCCCGGAGCACACGCCACTGAAGGCGCGCATAAGGCGTGTGCTCCAGGCTTTTTTTAGGCGTTCCACCGCCTTCGGATCTCTGGGGGAGGGATCATGCTCCCTGGAAAACTCCGCCCACTGCCGGGCAAGGTCGGCGATCTGTGCCACACTGAGCGCCCGGAGGACCGCCTCCCCGTCGGGAAAGAGGGCCTTCCCCCTCCGCTCCAGGGCCCTGGCCAGAATGCAGGCATTGACACACAGGGCGGTCTCCCGGTCTGTCTGCTCCAGGGTCTCGGCCTCCCGGCCTGCCTCCACGGCCTCCCAGGCGGAGAGGGTCCGCAGCTCCAGCTCCTGCTGCCCTTTGACCGCCGTCCGCCTAGTCCCGCAGGGCGGAAAGGGGCTCATCTCCCACCTTTTCAAGCGGTGGTCTCCAGCCGTTTGGCGGCCACAATGGTCACCTTCTCCACCACCATATCCCCCAGGGTGCCGGTCTCGCCGATGGCGCTCCACTGGCACCCGGAGTAGATGACCCGCCGGTCGGGCTTGCAGATCACCAGGGAGAAGTCCTCCAGGGTGTGAAAGTCGATGCCGTCCCGGATGGCCTCATCGGTGGCGTAGAGGCGGGTGAGCTCCACCACATGGTTTTGCTGCCCGGGGATGGTGGCCACCGGCTGATCCTCGCCGAAGGCTTCCACCGTTCGGCTGGTCTTGGTGGTCTTGGCGGTGTAGCCCTGCACTACGGCGATTTTTTTCCCATCGGCCTCCAGGTAGATGTCACTGCTGGTGGGAAAACCTGTCGTCTTCATATATCTTCTCCTCTCTCATGGGCGGGTCAGACCGTGATGTGTGCGCTCAGCCAGATCTGGTTGAGGCCGTGGGCCACAGTGAAGGAGAACTCCACCAGGCAGACGGTTGGGTCCTCGGGCAATGCCGAGACAGTGACAGCGTCGTAGCCGGTGATGATTTCCCGGCTGCGCTTGTTCTCCAGCTCCACCACCACCTGATCCCGGATGGCGTTCCGGCCCTGCTCTGTGTTCTTGGCCCGGTTGAATCGGCTGCGCAGGCTGTTGCGCACCGTAGGGATCACATCATCCACGATGCGGATGGTGGTGAGCTCCCTCCAGGTGGCGTCGCTGACCTCCCCAGTCTTGGTCCGGGAGGTGACGGCCCGCACGATGGAGACTCCGCCTCCCACGTTTTCCACAGCGGTGACGCCGCCTCGGACCAGCAGATCGATCTCGTTGTCGCTGTACCGGGCGGCGATGTCCCCCACGCCCTTGAGGGCCGCGCCGCCCATGGGAACCGCGGGGTCCCGCTCCCCGGCGATGGCCCCGGCCACTGCGGCGGCCACCCGGGCGCCGTCTCCGTCCTGGGGGCTGGGGGCGGTGACCACCGCCCGCTCGCTGTTGATGGCCTGGGCCCGGGTCACCAATGCGCTCACGTCCTCCCCCTTCCCGCCTGGGACCACACAGATCCGCTCCTTTCGGGCCTGGGATGCAGCGGTCACGCTGTCCCGCAGGGCCTGCTGTACCGTGAGCGTCTCGCTGTCGCACACCACGATGCTCACGTCCTCCTCCCCCTCCAGGGCGGCAAAAGCGGCGGCATAATCCTCCGTATCCGTCACTGCCACGGCCCGAACGGCGGCGGCCCCGTTGAGAAGGAGGAGCCGTACCAGCTCCGTCAGGGCGGCGTTACCGCCGAAGGCAGTTACCGCCTCCTCCTGCCGGCTGATGGGGATCACCGTCCCCATCTTCTCGCAGACGCCGACGCCCACCAGTCCCACAGTCTTCCCCGCACCGCTTCCGCTGACGATGGCGGAGGCGTCGTAGGAGGAATATACACCTGGCCGCTCATGGTCGGTCATATTCATAAAATCGCTCCCTTCACCACAAAGTCTGTAAAGCTCCCGCTCTCCTCTGACGAAGCGTAGAGATAGGCATGGCAGAGGGCCTCCACCGGGCATTTGAGCACGTCCAGGTCCTGGTCATAGTCCACCACCCCCCGGGTGAGCGTGCGTACCCGCAGTCCGCCGGAGCCGCCGGCGCTCAGAGCTCCGGCCAGGGCGTCAAAGCCCTCCTGAAAGGCCCCTCCGCCAGCTTCGCCTGGCGCGTAGAGGTCCAATCCGAAGACCACCTCCAACCTCCGGCCATAGCGCTCCCGCCATGTACCGGCCTCCGGGTCCAACTCCTCGCCCAGATACTCCCAGAACGCGCCGGGCTCCGCCCGGCAGGACCGGATGGAGACCGCCGCCGTCACACCGGAAAGGCGCTTCCTTCCTTCCCGGGGCCAGGCGTCCATGGCCTCCACCCCCTGGGCCCGAAGGAGGTCCGTCATATGGGCCCGCAGAGCATCCAGCTCGGTCCTCTCATTGCCCACTCTGCTCCCCTCCCTCCCTGTCCCGTATTCTGAGCACCGCCCACCAGTGGGAGAGGGTCTCACCCACCCGGATGGGCTGTGCCGCCTGGACCTCGTAATCCACGCCCAGACAGGTCACCTTGTCCCCCATACCCAGGGGAAGCCCCGGTTCCCCCAGATAGAGAAACCGGTCCCTGCGGGCCAGGCCCAGCGGGCTTGGCCGCCGCTGTTTCCAATCCTCCCGCCGGTCCAGGATGGGCTGGAGAAAGGCCCGTCCGAGGGCAGTTGTCTTTTCACCGTCCCGCAGCACCGTGACCCTCTGGCCGTACCGGTCCAGCAGCCCCTGTAAGATGCCCTCCATCATCAGCCCTTCACCCCCCGGAAGCAAAAGCCCTCGTCGGGCAGATAGGGGGCCATCAGTCGGCGCGCCCGGTGGCGCAGGACGTCTCCGGCTCCCTGTTCTCCGGTCTGGATGGAGATGTTCCCCGCCGAAAAGGCGGTGACGCCGGCAGCGGCCTCCCCGGTCCGCAGGTCGGCCAGGGCCAGCCAGGCGGCGGCGAGGGCCAAAGCGTCACCGCAGTCCTGGGGGGTCACCCCGGCCCGAAGTCCCCTCTCCAGCTCCTGTCTGGCGTTCCTGCACAGCACCGCCAGTCGCTCCCGGTCGCTCTCGCTCACATTCCCTAGCGTCATAGCCAGGGTAAGGATCTCCTGCTCCACCGGCTCACCTCCCTTTTCTCTCTCCTCAGCCAGAGATCTTCAGCACCTTAGCGGCGTCCTGGAAGAGCTTGGCAAAGCCGGCGATGGTGGTGATGGCGGCCCGCTCCAGCTGCCGGTCAATGAGCTTGTCGTACTCCACGGTGACCTCAGATCCCTGCACCATCTCCAGAGCAAAGCGGCTGTCCAGACCGATGAGCTTGCCACTCTCCATGGCAGAGGTCCGCAGGAGCTTGGCCCCCATAGGGGTGGAGAGTTTGCCGGTGCCCTGGAAGTTGAGCCCGGTGAGGGGGTTCTGGAACTCGGGCAGCTTGAGCATGCTCACCATGACATCGGTAGGGACCAGCAGGGTGTTCATCTCATAGGGCTCGAACTGGGCCCAGAAGTCCACCAGAGCGTCATAGTCCAGGGTGCCGGAGGAGCCGCCGATGGCGCCGGCGCCCACGGTGTGGACCTGGGCGGGGTTCCCGTTGCCGTCGCCGTTTACCAGTACGTCGATGGCATCCTCCAGGAGCATCCGATTGATGTGGGCGCCGATCTGGCGCAGGGTGACAGAGAAGAGGTCCAGCTTCTGGTAGCGGATGGCCTCGTAGGAGGCCACCAGCATCCGCCCCCGCTTGTGGAGCTTGACCAGATTCTCCTGGGTCTTGACGGTGGTGGCGGGAATGGCTGCGCCCTCCTCCACCCGGCGCAGCTCCTTTTCCTCGCCGGGAACGGAGGCGATGGAGCGGTAATCCAGGCCATCAAAGCGGGTGACGGCAGCGGTGATCTCGGGGAGGAGGTTTGCCTCCTCCATGCCCTGCCGGACGGAGCGGGCGATGTACTCGGGGAAGAGGACGGCGGAGTCCGAGGTGCGGAAGAACTTCTCCACCACATCGGAGCCGGTGCCCTTCACCTTGATGTCAAAGCGTTTGAGCTGCCGCTGATAGGCGTCCAGGCCCTCCAGCGCGGTCCCCTTGTAGGCTTCGCTGGGGTCGCATTGCTCCAGCACCTGGGTAAAGCTCTTCCCGGCCTCGTGGTACATCCCCTTTTCCAGCTTCAATGCGTCGTAAGTGTAGGCCATATTCAGCATCCTCCCTTTCTCATCAAAGCAGCACCACGGCGGTCTGTCCGTCGGTGCTGACCACCAGATATTCCCTGCCGCCGCTGGCGGCCTTCTTCACGCCGCCCTTTCCGTCCGCGGCCAGCGCCACCCAGCCGGGGGTGACGCCGGCGTCGCTGCACGGTACCCGGGCAAAGCCTGCCACCTGGACACAGGCCATGCCGTCCTCAGCCACATCCAGGGCCAGACCGCAGAACCTGCCGTCGGCGGAGCAGCCATCCACGGTGTCGGCGGTGGAGATGTTCACCATCTGACCCTTTTGGGCGTTGTCGCCGGCCAGAAAGGTGGCCGCCACCGCGCCGATCTCCTCAAACGAAACCTTCTTCATGCTCTCGACCTCCATATCTTATCTATCTTGTGTGTGCGCTCAGATCAAAAAAGCGCCGTCCTGCCTCTCGTCACACTCCCGTTCCCCCCGGTAGGGGAGCTGTACCGATACTGGGAAGCGTTGGGCCACTCTGGCCTGGTAGGCTTTTTTGAGGGCCAGCAGCTCGGGCTCCTCCAGCTTATCCACCACGGGCCGGAGGGCGGCAGCGTCCAGGCCGGTGCCGGCCAGCCCGCCCAACCGGGCCACCTCCTTCCGAAGGTCCTCCAGGTAGCGCCGGCCCAGCCCGGCCTCCCGCTCCAGCCGCTCCAGGGCCTCCATGGGCGCGCTCTGTCCTGCCAGTGCCTTTCGCAACACCCCGGCCTCCTTGGACTTTTGGAGGACCCCAGCCTCTGGCTGGGCAGGAACGGCCACGAAGGACCACTCGTAAACGTCGGTGAGTCCGGTGAGCTCTCCCCAGCACAGCTTTCCGCCATAGGTGCGCCCCTTCACATGTCCGCAGTCTCCGGCAGCCATGTCCCCGCCGCAGATGGAGCAGACGGTCCGCTCCACGGCGCAGCCCACAGAGACCTCCTTTTTGATGCCCCCTTCGATCTCAGCGATGAGGTCGGCGTTGGTCCGTGTGCGGAGCATGTAGGCCCAGCCCTTGAGGTAGCGGTAGGGGTCCCCCGCCCTTGTAAGGCGGTCTGGCTCGGTCACCACCTCCGCCCGGTAGATCCGGGCCGCCTGCCCCCGGGCACTCCACTGGTGGTCAAAGATCCCGCTCTTGCCCACGAAGGCCCCGGCCAGGGCCTCCAGGGTCTCTGGGGCGAACCGCTCTCCGTCCCGGTCCACCTCGTTGTCGCACAGCCGCACCGTAAAGAGATAGACCTCCTCTGCGGTGAGCTTTTTCCGGCTCAGCCGGTTGATGAGCTCCAGTTCCGTCCCGTCGGCGGCCTGTCCGGCGTCCACACCGGCGGCTTTTCTTACCTCCAAATCCATCCCTCCATTCATTGCTCTCCATGGTTCTGGGCGGTCAGCGCCCTGGCCTGTTCCCGGTAGAGGGCGGCCCTGGCCTCCTCCACCTCATCCTGCAAGTTGATGTCAGCCCACTCGATCTGAACGGCGGTGCCGAAGCCGTGGAGGGCCAGCCACAGCCGGCAGATCCGCCGGACCACCGGCTCCAGAGAGCGGCGGATGGCGGTGATCTCGCTGGTCATCATATCGGCCTGTTGGGCGCTCATCCGCTCGGTGGAGGACCAGGACAGGCCCAGCAGGAAGGGCGGGATGCCCGTCCTGGCCACCAGCTGTTCCAGGATCTGCCGCACGGGGACCTGACTGTCCAGGATCTGGTTGTCGGCGCCGATGACCTTGATGTCCACATCGCCCACGGCCACGAAGTCCCGGACGCTGCCGTCCCTGCCGGCCTGCATGGCGGCCGACCACTCTCGGGCCAGAGCAGCGCACCGCTCCTGGGCGCCGGCGCCGTCCAGCCCCTGTTCCGGGCGGTTGATGACAGCAAAGCGCAGGTTGCCCACCCGCTCCCAGTTCCTGCCCACTGCCTGGTAGATCTTCAAAAGGATCTCCGTGAGGAAGGGCATGGACCGCAGGAGGGAGACCCCATACGGACAGTCCGCCTGGGGCTGGAAGGGGGTAAAGAGCAGCAGCTCAGGGTAGGGCAGCGGCTGTACCTGCCCGCTCGTATCCCGGGCGCACAGCTGGAAATCCAGGGGGGAATCCCCCTCCCGAATCTCCAGAAGGGCGGGGTCCCCGCACAGGAGGGCGGAGATCTCCCGCCCCTCCCGGTCCAGCACCAGCTCCCCCACCGCCCGGCCACAGGTGAGCATGGCGTCCAGGTAACCGTCCAGGAAGGACTGGAGTCCCCGCTGTCCCCTGCCGGTGTCCACCTCCATGAGAAAGGCGTCCAGGCCGTCCTGTGCGGCAACGTCCCGGCAGATCACCGTGACTCCTCCCACCAGGCGGACGAGCTTGGAGAGGGCTGCATCCACAATGGGGACGGCCTCCCGCACGGCCCGGTAGAGGGGGATCTGTGCGTTGTCCAGGGGGACGTACCGGTCCAGTATCCCAAAGGGGTGCTGACCGCCCTCCCGGAGCTGTGCGGCCGCCGCCGCGATGGCGGGGGATCTCTTTTCAAAGCGCAATGGCAAAACCTCCTTTGTCAGCGGGCCCTAAAACCGTCCCCGCTCCACGAATCCCACAGCGGCGGCGGGTCGGGTCTCAGCCGCCAGATCAGCGGCGAAGTACCTCATATCGTCCATGGCGTGGTCAAATTCCTTCCGCACCCGGTCTGTACCGGACCGCTGATCCCAGCGGTAAAGTCCGAACTCCCGCAGGATGTCGGGGCAGTCCTCGCAGATGACGATGCGCCTTTGGCGCAGGAGCTCGGCGGTGGTGCGGATGCCGGAGAGCACATCGTTTCTTGCCTTGACCACGGGGAACCCCTCCCGGCGCAGGGCCTCCAGAAAGCTGGCGGCAGAGGGGTCCACGATGACCCGCTGGATGCTCCGCCCGCCGGCCAGCCGCCGGAGCTCCTGGACATACTCTCCGTCCGTGCGCTGGCAGCCCTCTTTTTTGGAGTCGAAGTAGAATTCCCGCACCCGGTACCAGATTCCCTCTTTTCTGCCCCAGAGGCCGAAGGAGGCGGGGTTGACTGTACCGTAGTCACAGGAGATGCGCCAGCATTCCATGGGCTCCGCCGGGATTGGCTGAATGTAGTCGAGTCCGAAGAAGTCATAGACCAGTCCCTCTGGGGTGGTCCACTCCCCCAGGACGAAGCGGCGGTAGAAGCTGCCCCGGAACTGCCGCTGGTAACGCAGGATGGTCTCCCGGGAGAGGGAGGGGTTGTCCCACATGGTGAAGTGGAGGTAGAGGGCCCTTTTCTCCTCCCTTCGGGCGATCCACTCCCGGAAGAACCAGTGTCCGGGTCCCTCCGGGTTGCAGGAGAACCACACCCTGCTCCCCTCCACGGAGCATCGGGCTACGGCCTGCTCCACGAAGGAGCGGGGCATCAGGGCCGCCTCGTCCAGGAGGACCCCCGCCAGGGTAATGCCCTGAATGGCGGCGGCGCTGGCCTCATCCTTGCCGCCGAAGAGATAGAAGGTGTTCTCCCGCCCGGCCAGGCGGACGGTGATCTGGTTGCGGGAGCGCCGCTCCTCCAGCTCGAAGCCCAGCTCCTCCAGGAGGGGCCGGACTGGGTTCAGGAGGTTTCTCTGTACGCCGCCCACCGAGCGCCCGCACAGGGCGAACTGTCTCTTTTGAAAGGTGGCCATGGCCCAGCAGAAGAAGCTCAGTCCCATGCACATGGTCTTGCCGCTGCGGACGGCGCCGTCGCAGATGACGGCCTCATAGTCCCTGGTCCCGGGGTCGCACCACCAGGTGAGGACCTCCTTTTGCTTCGGGGAAAATCCCGAGATCACCCGACCTCCTCCCGTTCCGCCGCCTGTTCTCCGGCCCGGTTTCTGGCGGAGCTCTCCAGGGCCCGGAAGAAGTGTTCTGCGCCGTCTCCGCCCTTGCGGGCGATCTCACAGAGCTTTTCCAGCGCCTGGACCTTGTCCACCAGCCTGATCTCCACAGCGCCGTTGCCGTGTCGTTTGAGTTCTGTGAGGGCTCTCAGGTCCATCTGGTCGATCTCTTCCATCCGCTCCTCGGTCAGGAAGGCCAACTTGACGGCGTCGTTGGCCTTCTGATCGGCCAGCCGCTCCAGCCTTCGGAGCACATCGTCTCTCCACTGCCTTTCGTCTTTCACCGGCATCCTCCTTTCACCCTACCCGGAAACGCCCCCAAAAGTTGCACGTCTGCGTGCATCCAGCCGAAATTTTTTTGTAAAAGGCCGTCCGCCCCAGGATTTTTCTTCCCGCTCATAGACGGCCTTCTGATTACAAAAAAGAAATTCCGCTGTTTTCAAAATTGAAAACAGCGGAATTTTTTATTTCACGCTTGGCAGACCCCTTACGGAACGTCAGCCTCGTATTCATAAGGATCACTCATTCAGAAAGGATAGAGGATATTGGGTAGTATCCCTTCAAATTTGTGTAGTTTTCGTAGAATTCATCCGGCGGAACAGGCTTTGAAAAGAAGTATCCCTGGGCGTACCGGCAATTCATATCCCGCAGATCGCGACACTGCTCTGCGCTTTCCACGCCCTCGCAGATCACAGTCGTATCCATCTTGTTTGCGATCCAGATAAGGCCGCGGGCGATGATCTCGTCCCGTTTTTTTCGCTCCGGGTCGTCATCCATAAACTTCTTGTCCAATTTCAGCTCGTCAAAGCTGAGCCGTCTCCAAACGTCGATTCCCGCATAGCCGGATCCGAAATCGTCGATAGATGTTGCATAACCCAATTCCCGCAGATTGTCTCCCAGCAGCTTTGCGCTGGAAAATTCCGTAATAAGAATGCTCTCGGTCAGCTCGAACATGATGAGCTCGTGGGGGATCTGATATTTTTTTACAATGCCGTCCAGGATCTTGGCTGCGTTGTTGTTCCAGATGTGCTGTCTGGAAAGGTTGACGGAGGTTCGTACCACGGGCTTGCCGCAGTCCAACCGCTGCCGCATATTCTGACAGACCAGCTCCAGGATCAAAAGATCCAGGTCAACGATCCCGTGGTTGTTTTCCAGGATGGATACAAAGGAGTCTGGGGAGAGCACCTCCCCGTTTTCTCCGATCCCCCTGGCCAGCGCCTCCGCACCGATGATCTCCCCGCTTTGCAAATCGACCTGGGGCTGCAAGTAAAAGAAGAACTTGCCTTCCTTGACCGCGCACATGATATCTCTCTCGCGCTGCCGTTCCCGCACCAGATCCTCCATCAGGGAATTTTTGAACAGAACTGCCGTCGTGGCTTTGATCTGTCTTGCTTTGATCCGGGCCAGATTTGCATTCTCAATGGCCGACACGACGTCTCCGTTTTCGAGCTGGTAAATGCCGCACCAGAATTTCAGCTTGCACGCTGGATAGTCGTCCCGGTATTTCCTCAAAAAGGCCTCTGACCACTCGTTATAAAAGGCGATGATCTCATCGTCTGACCAAGGCGTTTTGGTGGTGACCAGAAAGATGAACTGATCTGACGCAGCCCGCTCACAGTAGATGCACTCCGGAAGCCCCTGCACAAAGTCAACGACGTCCTGCAAGAGCTCATCGCCCTGGGCAAAGCCGTAAATATAATTTATCAGCTTGAATTCTGCAAAATCCACAGAAAACAGATATACGGTGCCTTCGCCACGATATTTCTCCAGGAGCTGCGTCACTCTCTGTATGAATATGCTGCGTCTCGACATGCTGCTCATCACCTCAAAGCCATCTTCTCAAATCAATTCTTCCGCCGGTCAATTCCCATGGTCCGGTAATAATTGCTCTTATCCTGGTACATTCTTCCTTCTGCCTCGGTCATCAGGCCGTCGATATCGACCTCTCCGGCTGCCGCCCAGGCCGTTCCGACTGACAGTACGGTCCCCTTTTCCCGGGCAGCCGCCTTCAGAAGCCTCTCTTTTTCCCGTGCTGCCTCCTCGCTGATCCCCAGGCAGAGCGCAAGCAGCTCGTCGCCCCCAAAGCGGAAGCATTGGTATTCGCCATAGACC
>NZ_JAPFEA010000110.1 GCF_026169115.1 Intestinimonas sp.
GATACCTACCCTGTGTAGTCCCTTGTAAACTGTACTTTCCTCCTCACGAAATACTTCGGTCAGCGATTCTACAAAACCGATTGAGAATATCTTTAATGCTTTCGGTGAGCCCATCAGCCACCAAACGGGGTCTGGCAGGGTCTTTCTAAGCTGGTCATACTGCAACGACAGAAAAAGATAGATACCCTTATAGTCCTTTCGTCCCAACAGTTCATCAAAAGAGGCCAGCACAGCCCCAACAGTCGATTTTGTATAGCTGTCACACAGATTGTAGTAGAACTGTGCTGCATAGATCCTTGTGAATAGGCGCATATTCTCTATGTTGATTTCCCCATCTCTTTTGACGATCCCCATCTGATAAAGCCTGCTGAGCAGTGGACCATTCATGGGAAGGGAAGTGGAGGGTGTTTCTGCTACTGTCATTTTGATCCATCCTCTCGTTGTAAATTGTGAAATGGGCAAAAAGAAAGGGCTGATGGCGGGTTAGGCCATCATGCCCTAGCTTTTTATGCAGATGATGTGTTTTTTTCTGACTGAAAGTAAAAATCAAGAGCTTTTTCTACAACTTCAGAGATTTCTTTTTGAGATGCGCCTTCCGAAAAATACTTCCCACAGCTTCTGGGAAGCCGGACGGACAGCCGGTCCCGATCCGGCTTCGCCGGCTTCTCACAGGTCAGAAGTTCTAAAATGCGCTGTTGATCCAGTTTCCCATGTTCAAACTCTTCCCGGAGCAGTTTGGCCTTACCTTTGGACACGGTTGCGCCATGCTGGGAAATTGTGTAGTGGATGCAGGCTTGCAGGGTGGAGTTCTCAATAAAGCTGATTTCATAGGCAGCCAGCTGCCCAATCTTTTTGCTCTCATCCAGCAAAAGGAGTAGTGGACGGTACAGGGTGGCAAGACGGCAATACCTGGAGATTTTATCTCTAGTCAGTTCGTACTCTTCTGCAACCTTGGCATCCGTGTGCAACTTCTCCTGACTGTCAGGAGAAGTTGCGCCATCGTCCTCCGCTCTTGCCATGAGGAGATCCGTCCGCCGGCCCTGCTGCTTCATAACATTGTAGTGGGCCGCGACACACAGCACTCGCTGAGAAAAACGCAAATCGGACAACGATCTCTGCTGAAAATTCATTTCAAAGAACAGGTCTTCCGCCATCTTGGGCGTCAGGTCCGTGCGGATGACCGCGGAGACTGTGGTGAGCCCAGCGAGCTTTGACGCGTTGACCCGGTTATGTCCGCTGATGATGACGTGCCGACCATCTGATGTTTTCCAGACTAGAATAGGCGTTTGCACACCATGCTTTTGGATGCTGGAGATCATACCGGACAAGCGAGCCCCGGTATAGAGGGGGAAGTGTTCCTCATGATTTGGATACCCCTCCAAAAGATCCAGTGGAAGGCTCTCCGTGATGGAGGCGCTGGTTTCAGGCTGTTCTCCGGGCTTGACAGGGAAATTGATCATATCCGCAAAGGTCTGAAACTGGATTTTAGGCTGGCCATCCTTAACCCGCATCTCCCATCAGCTCCTTCAAAAAATCTTCGTATGCGACAGCCGCAGGATTTTTGGGTCGGTATTCACAAATCGTCTGCTGATAGCCGCTGGCCTCCGCCACCTTAACGGAGCGTGGAATCCGCGTGTTAAAAATGCGGATTTGATTCCCGATTGTCCGCTCCAGTTCCTGGGTGATCTGAGTGGAAAGGTTGGTATTTCCCTGATTCATAGTAATCAGGATTCCGGCAATCTCCAGCTTTGGATTTGCATGTTGGCGAATTTGCTGGAAATTCCGGATAAATTTCATGCTGCCAATAGCAGAGTAGTACTCAGCCTGGGTCGGGATTACAACGCTGTCGGCACACACCATGACGTTCAGCATGCTGGTATCAAAGTTCGGCATACAGTCAATGATGATGTAATCATAGCTCGGTGAGATCTGGCTGATATACTCTTTTAAGATATATTCACGGAAATCTACGTTACTCAAATTGCGCTCCAGAGTAGAAATTTCCTCATTGGAGGGCACCAGGTCTACGCCGTGGTAGGAATACATATAGCTGGATGGACTCGGAAGCGGTTCTCCAGTGATGACCTGCTTCACGAGAGACAGGATGGTAGTTTGGAGCTTATCCGGATTTGGCACTCCGTAGGCCAGGGAGGAATCTCCCTGGCTATCTAAGTCGATCAGGGCGGTATGTTTGCCGCGCCGGGCCAACAGATAGGCCAGTGTAGTGGCTGTAGTCGTTTTTCCACAGCCGCCCTTCTTATTATAAACAGCGATAACTTTCGCCACAGAAAGCACCCCTTTTCACAATCATACAGCACCGTCCACCTGGCGGTGTACGATAGCTTCAGGCTTATTCGAGATGGGCGCTGGGCCCGCGTGTAATGGCGGCAAGTCTAACAGGTTTCTAACATTTCTCGATTTTTTCGCAAAATCCGGTTGTCCTACAACCAGAAGGGATTTCCTTCCAGAACCTTGACGGTTGCCCTTTTCCCCAGTAAAATCAATGGGTAGCAGGGTGTCAATACGGTAATGGAATGGGCTTACTAACACGTCTGTGCTGTAAATGGGGTTCAAGAGGCCGCTGGTTCGAATCCAGTCACTCGGACCAAAGAGCACTTGCTTGTAAAAGCAAGTGCTCTTTACTTTTTTCAATGTGTCCTGGGGACAGGCATCTTCTTGCGGCGGCGGAGCCGTAAAACCCGCCGCCGGATGGTCCCCGCAAGGGCGGCCATCCCGGCGGTTCGAATCCGGTCACTGGGTAGTGTGTTCGGCTCTATCATTTTATTGAGAATGTTATCTGACAAACAGGGGCAGGGAGCAAAAGTCCTGTCCTTGTTTTGTTGGCCTTTCCATTGTATACTTTCTGTAAGAGCATATAATAAATCTAACTGCGGGAGCAAGTAGTCATGACGAAAAAGATGATAATTATTGTATTGCCAGTAGTAGCATTTATAGGTGTTCTACTTTTTGTGGTACTTAAAGAAAATCAGAAAGGTTACTATGATGC
>NZ_JAPFEA010000029.1 GCF_026169115.1 Intestinimonas sp.
CTCCCTCAGCCGCCGGCGGCGGCAGCTCCCGCGGGAAGGGAGCCAGAGGGACGGGGGAGACGGATCCTTCGCTGCGCGCAGGATGACGCGGGGTAGGGGCGGCGTTCCTTTTGTGTGGGGCGCGGCTTCCCAGACGCGCCCTGCCCCCGTCATTCTGAGGCCGAAGGCCGAAGAATCCGCATTCCCCGTGACCCGGCCCGGCGGGCCAAACCGCTCTGAGGACTCCCTCAGCCGCCTGCGGCGGCAGCTCCCTCGGGAAGGGAGCCAGAGGGACGGGGGAGACGGATCCTTCGCTGCGCTCAGGATGACGCGGGGGAGGGGCGGCGTTCCTTTTGTGTGGGGCGCGACTTCTCAGACGCGCCCATGCCGCCGGGCCCTCAGCGAAAGACCTCGGCCACCAGCTGGCCGCCCAGGCGGAAGCCCTGAGAGAAGGCGTCCCGCTCCAGCAGACCCAGCAGCCGTTCATGTTCCTCCTCCAGCTGGAGGAGGAGCCGCTGCCGCTCCGGGTCCGGGTCGGCCATCAGGGCCGTCCAGGCCAGTTCAAAGCGGGTGGCCGCCGACTCATATTCCTGGTCCGGGGAGCGGGGGACCTCAAAGGGGGATAATTTCCCGGCGTAGAGTTGGTCAAGGATATTGTCCACACTTATCCCTCCGGTAGATTTCCCTGTTATCTAAAATTTTACATTTAGGAACGCTTGACATTACAGCCAAAATAAACTACTAAGAATATATTAACGACTTTTTATGCGTATATTATAATGTGAATGATTGGCAATGTCAAGAGGTGATTTTATGGAATTCCATATTCGGTTGAAAGAACTGCGATTAAAGACTGGTGAAAGCCAGGGGGAAGTTGCATCCGCAGTGGGGTGCGCCGCCCGACAGTACCAACGCTTTGAAAAGAGCGAACAGAAGCCGGGCTTCGACAATCTGTGGAAGCTGGCCGACCATTTTCAGGTCAGTGTGGATTTTCTGATGGGCCGTGTGGACAGGGCGGAGCTGGTTTTGGAGGAACCCGACCAAACGCCTTTGCATGGTCCCGATACGCCTGCCGAGGCCCTGGAGGATCGGCTGAAGCGGCTGCGCAAGCTGGCCCGGGAGACCCAGCCGGTGTTGGCGGCGGCCATAGGCGTCTCCACAGCGCAGATCCTCCGCTTTGAAAAGGGCGAACAAAAGCCCGGCCTGGACAACCTGTGGAAGCTGGCCGACCACTTCGGCGTCACCATGGACTATCTGGCGGGCCGGACCGACGAACCATAGACAACTGCGGGCGGCGGCGCACAGCCGCCGCCTTCCAATTCTTTATCATTAAGAGGTATACGCTATGAACACCCGATTTCTCCCTGTCTCCAAAACGGATATGAGGGACCTGGGCTGGGAGGACTATGACTTCCTCATCATCACCGGCGACGCCTATGTAGACCACCCCTCCTTCGGCCCGGCCATCATCTCCCGGGTGCTGGAGGCGGAGGGCTATCGGGTGGCGGTGATGGCCCAGCCCGACTGGAAGGACCCGGCGGCCTTTGCCGCCCTGGGCCGGCCCCGGCTGGGGGTGATGCTCTCCGCCGGCAACATCGATTCCATGGTGGCCCACTATACCGTGGCCAAGCGCCGCCGGACCGAGGACGCCTATTCCCCGGGAAAACGCATGGGTCTGCGCCCCGACCGGGCCACCATCGTCTACGCCAACCGGGTCCGGGAGGTCTTTGGGGACATCCCCCTGGTCATCGGCGGCCTGGAGGCGTCCCTGCGCCGCTTCGCCCACTATGACTACTGGGAGGACAAGGTCCGCCGCTCCGTCCTCTTTGACGCCCAGGCCGACCTGCTGGTCTACGGCATGGGGGAGCGGGCCACCCGGGAGATCGCCGCCCGGCTGGCCTCCGGCACGCCCATCTCTGAGATCACCGACGTGAAGGGCACCTGCTTTGTGGGCAGAAACCCGGGGGAGTGCGCCTATCCCATGGTGGAGGTCCCCTCCTTTGAGGAGGTCCGGGACGACAAGCGGGCCTATGCCCGGGCCAACATGGTGGAGTACGACGAGCACGACCCCATCGTGGGCAAGGCCATCCTCCAGCGCCACGGGGACCGGCTCCTCATCTGCAATCCCCCCGCCATGCCCCTCACCACCCAGGAGCTGGACGCCGTCTTTGAGCTCCCCTACGTCCGGGAGCCCCACCCCATGTACGACGCGCTGGGGGGCGTCCCCGCCATTGAGGAGGTCCGCTTCTCCGTCATCCACAACCGGGGCTGCTTCGGGGCCTGCAACTTCTGCTCCCTGGCCTTCCACCAGGGGCGGATCATCTCCGCCCGCAGCCACGAGAGCGTCATCCGGGAGGTCACCGAGCTCACCCGCCACCCCGGCTTCAAGGGCTATATCCATGACGTGGGCGGCCCCACCGCCAACTTCCGCCGCCCCGCCTGCAAAAAGCAGATGAAAGCGGGGCTGTGCAAAAACCGGGCCTGCCTGTCGCCCACCGCCTGCCCCAACCTGGACGCCGACCATACTGATTACTTGATGTTATTACGGAAGCTGAGACAACTGCCTGGAATCAAAAAAATCTTCATTCGCTCCGGGATTCGCTTCGACTACATGATGAAGGACCCCAGCGGAGAGTTCTTCGCCGAGCTGGTGCAGCACCACGTTTCCGGCCAGCTCAAGGTGGCCCCGGAACACTGCGTCAACGGCGTGCTGGACGAGATGGGCAAGCCCCACATCGAGGTCTATGAGAAATTCCGGCAGAAATACGAGCGGCTTAACCAACGCTACGGCAAGGAGCAGTATCTGGTGCCCTATCTCATGTCCTCTCACCCGGGCTGCACCCTGGGCGACGCCGTGAAGCTGGCCGAGTGGCTCAACAAATCGGGCCGCCAGCCTGAGCAGGTCCAGGACTTCTACCCCACCCCCGGCACCCTCTCCACCTGCATGTACCACACCGGTCTGGACCCACGGACCATGCAGCCGGTCTTCGTCCCCACCGACGCCCACCACAAGGCCATGCAGCGGGCCCTCATGCAGTGGAAGCGCCCCGAAAAGCGGCCCCTGGTGAAGGAGGCCCTGCGGGAGGCCCACCGGGAGGACCTCATCGGTTACGGCAAGGAGTGCCTCCTCCGGCCTGACCGGCCCGCCTGGAACGGCAAGCCGGGGGCCCCCGCCAGGGGCAAGACCCAGGGGCGGAGCGGCAAGCCCCCCAAGCGGGAGGACCAGAAGCTCAAGCAGAAGGGTAAGCGGGTGGAGCACAACGACCCCCAGCCCAAGCGAAAGGCCGGCTGGGCCAAGCCCAAGGCCAAGAAGAACGCCCGCCCCGGCAAGGGACGAAAATAAACACAGAGTGTGGAAAACTTTTCCCCACCTGCCGGCGTCTAAGGAGCATCTGAAAATGAGAGGTGACCTATGGAACTGCGGTATAATCTGACCAAGCAGGACTTCAAGCGGGGGCTGCGTCTCCACGAAAAGCGGTTCAAAGGGCCGCTGACGGTGGTCCGAAAGCTGGAATGGCTCCTTTTCCTGGCCGGGGCAGTCTTCGGCGGCGTGGTGCTCTTCATGCTGCTCTTTGTCCGACTGATGGGGGACTGGGAGGAGGACTTCGGCCTGGTGCTGGCGCTGGCCCTGACCACCCTGGGGATCTCCCTGGCCTTCCTGTGGGTGCTCTCCGCCCGGCGACGGGCCTTCCACGGGACCCGGCTGCTGGACATGGAGGGGGGCTACTTCGGCCCCCACACCCTGACCCTCACCAAGGAAGGCATGGCCCTTACCTACGGTGTGAGCCGCCGGGTGGAGCCCTACGACGCCGTCACCGAGGTGTGGGAAAAGAAGGGATACGTTCTCCTCTATTTGAAGAAGGGGGTATGGGAGGTGCTCCCGCCCTGCGCCTTCGCCGGGGCGGAGGAGAAGGGGGCCTTCCTGACCGCCCTGGCCGAGGCCCGGCAGGGCCGCCCGCCCCAGACCGGCGGGGTTCCCACCCTGGAGCCAGAGCCGGAGGCCGCCTTCACCCTCCGCTATGCCTGGACGCCGGAGAGGCTGGAGACCGCCCTCCTCAGGGCAAATCTGGCCTTCTTCCGCACCAGGCTCTTCTGGCGGCCCTCGGTGGTCCTGGCGGCTGTCCTCTCCATCCCTATGCTGGTGTGGGGCATCCTTGTCCTCGTCGGGGCCTTCACCGGCGGGGCGCCGGTGAGGGCCAGCGAGGTGATCCGCGCTGCCGGACTTCTGCTCATCGGCCTGGGGCTGGGCTCCATCTGGCTCAACTTCATCCCCGGCTTTATGGCCTGGGCCATCCGGCGGCAGGCGAAGAGAGACTCTTTCCACAAGCTGCTGGACGGCCCCATCACCGACGTGATCGGTCCCTTCGGGGTGGACAGCCTCCGGCCCGGCGAGCGGGAGCGCACCCTGTGGAGCCAGGTCGGGGGCGTGAAGTCGGACGACTGGGGACTGGCCCTCTTTCGCCGGGACCGGAAGCTGCTGATCTTCCCGGCGGCGGCCTTTGCCGACCGGGCCGAACAGGAGCGGGCGGCGGACTACGCCCGGACCCAGCTTGCTGGCAGTCCCGGAGCCGGTAAGGGCCCAGAGGTATAAAAGGGCCACATCATGGGAAAAACAGCGTGGAGCATGTTATGCTCCACGCTGTTTTCACACCTCAGCGCCGTCCGGTGAGGACGTCGCCGGCCTTTTCAATGGCCCGACCAGCGCCGTCTACCGCGCCCCTGACCACGTCTCCGGCCCCTCTGGCGGCGTCGCCCGCCACCCTTCCGGCGTCATCCACCGCATCCTTTACCATTTCGCCCGGACCGTGGGTCTCACCGTTCCCGTCCGGGTCCACCCGACCATCTCCGCCGACGTGGTAGTTGTCCGTCTCGCCCGGCATGGGTGTGGCAGAGGGGGAGGGGCTGTGGACGGGGGTCTCTGAGGGCTTCCCGGTGGTATTCGGCGTGGGGGTCGCCTTGGGCTGCCCGGCGCAGCCCACCCCGGACAGGAGCATCGCCATGGCGCATACGAGCGCAAGATAGGGTCTTTTCATATCCTTGCCTCCGCTTCATCAAAATCAGGTTCCCAACCGCTTTTTATTCTGCGCCGCCCGGCGAAAACTACCCCCGGAAAAATTTTTGAAAAATCAAAAATTAGGGCTTGCATTTCGGGCGGGCTTCTGCTATACTTCAATCAGTAACAGGAATGATTACTGATTAGAAGGAAGTGAGTTATGACCGGAAAGCGTTATTCCAGGCAGCGGGAACTCATCTACCAGCGCCTGATGGAGACCGACGAGCACCCCACAGCGGAGATGCTCTACAACTGGCTCAAGCCGGAGAACCCCAGCCTGAGTCTGGGGACGGTATATCGGAATCTGAATCTGCTGGCGGACGAAGGGCTGATCGCCCGGATGCCCTTCCCCATCGAGCGGTACGACGCCGAGATCCGGCCCCATCCCCACTTCCGGTGCCGAAAGTGCGGGAGCGTCTATGATTTGGAGGGCGTGGAATACGACGCCGCTCTGGATGAGCGGGTCGGCGCCCTCAGCGGGCACCAGATAGACCGCCACGACGTGGTCTTTACCGGCCTTTGCACCCATTGCATCACGCGGCACTAAGGCCGCGCACACCCCGTCCCGAACGTCCGCGGAAGGCGGACCCGATGATACAAAAAACAAATAATTGGAGGTCAAATTTATGGAACTCAAGCTGTATCGCTGCGCTCACTGTGGTAATATCGTTTTCAAGGTCGTGGATAAGGGCGTGCCCCTGATGTGCTGCGGACAGAAGATGGAGGAGATGACGCCCAACACCACCGACGGCGCCCTGGAGAAGCACGTGCCCCAGGTC
Source organism: Intestinimonas sp. (assembly GCF_026169115.1). Taxonomy (GTDB): domain Bacteria; phylum Bacillota; class Clostridia; order Oscillospirales; family Oscillospiraceae; genus Intestinimonas. The sequence goes on from NZ_JAPFEA010000029.1 coordinate 5,812, forward strand.
ACCCGGGAGGGCAGCCATGTCACCGTTCAGGTGGGCTCTGTCATCCACCCCATGCTCGAGGAGCACTATATCCAGTTCATCGCCGCCGTCAGCGGCAACAAGGTCACCTTCCAGCTGCCCAAGCCCGGCGATGAGCCCGTGCTGAAGACCGGCGGCAGCGAGCCTGTCACCGCCTACGAGTACTGCAACCTCCACGGCTACTGGAAGGGCCAGGAGTAAGCTGCGCCGCGCAACCACGGCGACTGATCTACAATGCTGAAAGGAGTCTTTTACAATGGAACTGAAAGGCAGCAAGACCGAAGCCAACCTCTGGAAAGCCTTTGCCGGAGAGTCCATGGCCCGCAATAAATACACCTACTTCGCCAGCACCGCCCGTAAGGAGGGCTATGAGCAGATCGCCGCCATCTTCGAGGAGACTGCCGGCAACGAGAAGGAGCATGCCAAGCTGTGGTTCAAGGCGCTCAGCGGCATCGGCGACACCGCCGCCAACCTCCTGGCCGCCGCCGAGGGCGAGCACGAGGAGTGGACCGAGATGTATAAGGAGATGGCCGCGACTGCCCGCGAGGAGGGCTTCCACGCTCTGGCCGACGCCTTCGACGCCGTGGGCAAGATCGAGAAGAGCCACGAGGAGCGCTATGTGAAGCTGGCCGAGAACCTCTCCAACAGCGAGGTCTTCAAGCGTGCTCAGGTCAAGGTCTGGTACTGCCGCAACTGCGGACACCTGGAGTACGGCACGGAGGCGCCCCAGGTCTGCCCCGTGTGCGGTCATCCCCAGGCATACTTTGAGATCAAGGCTGAGAACTACTGATACAAAAATAAGGCAGCGCCCGCTCTTTGGAGCGGGCGCTGCCTTGTTTTTTAGGGCGCGGTGCGCTGAAAATCAGATTGTCAAGCTCCACCGAATGTGGTATGTTAATAGGTATCAACAAAAAAATGGAGGGAGAGCGATGCCAGAAGAAATCGCACCCGGGATCTACCGCATCCCGGTGCCCCTGGTGGGAAATCCGCTCAAGGAGCTCAATGCTTACCTGCTGAAGGGAGAGGACGGAGCCCTGCTCATCGACACCGGTTTCCGGCAGCCGGCCTGCCGGGAGGCCCTGTTCTCCGGGCTCCGGGAGCTGGGGGTCCGCCGGGGAGAGATGGAGGTCCTCCTCACCCACCTCCACTCTGACCATTCCGGTCTGGCCCCGGAGGCTGCGGACGGGCGGACCATCTACGTCAGTGAGGTGGACCGGCCCAGCCTGGACGACCAGGACTACCGGAGCCGGTACTGGGGCATCATGGATGTGCGCTTCCGGGAGGAGGGCTTTCCCCTGCACCTCATGGCCCGGATGAACGAGACCAACCCGGCCCGGTCCATGGCCCCGCCCAGCGGCGGACACTACGAGGGCCTGACCGACGGGCAGATCCTGGAGAAGGGCGGCTGCCGCATCCAGTGTCTCCTTGTGCCCGGCCACACGCCGGGGCAGATGTGCTACTGGCTGCCCGACCGGGGCATCCTTTTCACGGGGGACCATGTGCTCTTTGACATCACCCCCAACATCACCGCCTGGCCCGTCATGCCGGACGCCCTGGGCTCCTATCTGGAGAGCCTGAAAAAGATCCGGGCCTATGACCCGGCGCTGACGCTGCCCGGTCACCGCAAGACCGGCGATCTGAAGTCCAGGGTGGACCACCTCCTCTGCCATCATCAGCAGCGGCTGGAGGAGGCCCTTGGCGCGGTGAAGGACCACCCGGGCCGGGGCGCCTATGACCTGGCGGGCCACATGACCTGGAAGATTCGGGCCAGCTCCTGGGAGGACTTCCCGGTGGCCCAGAAGTGGTTCGCCGTGGGGGAGTGCATGTCTCACCTGGATCATTTGATGGCCCTGGGACAGGTGCGCCGGGAGACGGTAGGCGGGAAAGCGGCCTACTATGCGATTTGACGCAAAGGAAGGAAGAACAAAATGGAACGGGCAAAGGTATATTTTTCTGATCTGAGGGCCCCCATGGGCACCAACCTCCTCAAAAAGCTGGAAAAGCTCATCCGCACCGCCGGCATCGGCGGCATCGACATGGAGAAGAAGCTGGTGGCCATCAAGATCCACTTTGGTGAGCCGGGGAACCTCTCCTTCCTGCGCCCCAACTATGCCAAGGCGGTGGCCGATGTGGTGAAGAGCCTGGGCGGGCTGCCCTTCCTCACCGACTGCAACACCCTCTATGTGGGCCGGCGGAAGAATGCCCTGGAGCACATGGATGCCGCCTATGAAAACGGGTTTTCCCCCTTCTCCACCGGCTGCCAGATCATCATTGGCGACGGGCTCAAGGGCACCGACGATGTGGAGGTCCCCGTGGAGGGCGCCGAGTACATCGAAAGCGCCAAGATCGGACGGGCCATCATGGACGCCGACGTTTTCATCAGCCTGAACCACTTCAAGGGCCACGAGGCCACCGGCTTCGGCGGGGCCATCAAGAACATCGGCATGGGCTGCGGCTCCCGCCGGGGCAAAATGGAGCAGCACAACTCCGGCAAGCCGGAGGTCCGCCAGAAAAGGTGCGTGGGCTGCCGCCAGTGTTCCAAGGAGTGCGGTCAGGACGCCATCTCCTACGGCGAGGACCGGAAGGCCTTCATCGACCAGGACAAGTGCGTGGGCTGCGGACGCTGCCTGGGCGCCTGCAACTTTGACGCCATCGTCAACCGGAACGACAGCGCCAACGACGACCTCAACCGGAAGATGGCCGAATACGCCAAGGGCGTGGTGGATGGCCGGCCCCAGTTCCACATCAGCCTGGTGGTGGACGTCTCCCCCTTCTGTGACTGCCACGCGGAGAACGACGTGCCCATCCTCCCCGATGTGGGCATGTTCGCCTCCTTTGACCCGGTGGCCCTGGATCAGGCCTGCGTCGACGCCTGCCTGCGTCAGCCGGTCATGCCGGGCAGCCGCCTGGACGAGTACCTCCACACCGAGGGCTGCGTGGACCACCACGACCACTTCTGCAACAACTTCCCGGAGACCAACTGGCGCTCCTGCCTGGAGCACGCCGAGAAGATCGGTCTGGGCACCCGCTCCTACGAGCTGATCGAAGTCAAATAACCGACAAATCGAGAAAGGATGTTATCCATGGATGTAAAGGAGATCCTGGCCCACTGCGACCACACCCTCCTCAAGCAGGAATCCACCTGGGCGCAGATCAAGGAGATCTGCGACGACGGCATCAAGTACCAGTGTGCCTCTGTGTGTATCCCCGCCGCCTATGTGCGTCAGGCCGCCGAGTATGTGGGCAACGACCTGAAAATCTGCACCGTTATCGGCTTCCCCAACGGTTATTCCACCACCGCCGTCAAGGCGTTTGAGACCGAGGACGCCATCCGGAACGGCGCCGACGAGATCGACATGGTCATCAACATCGGCTGGGTGAAGGACCAGAAGTGGGACGCGATTCTGGAGGAGATCAAGACCATCAAGGAGAGCTGCCAGGGCCGCATCCTCAAGGTCATCGTGGAGACCTGCCTGCTCACCGAGGAGGAGAAGATCAAGATGTGCGAGCTTGTCACCGCCTCCGGCGCGGAGTATATCAAGACCTCCACCGGCTTTTCCACCGGCGGTGCTACCCGGGAGGATGTGGCCCTCTTCGCCAGGCACGTGGGCCCCGGCGTGAAGATCAAGGCCGCCGGCGGCATCGCCAGCCTGAAGGATGCCGAGGACTTCCTGGCCCTGGGCGCAGATCGTTTGGGGACCTCCCGCATCGTGAAGCTGGCCCAGGGGCAGCAGGGCGAGGGGTACTGACTCAGATCGCTTAACACTTTTGTAACAAAAGCGTAAACTTTTTTTGACAAATGAGAAATTGCGGTTGCGCTCTGGTAAAATATGCGATATAATAGGCCCGTGCTCGGGAGAATGGACCGTTTTGGAGACCATACCGGGCATTGATTTTGAAAGGAAGGTAGATCAGCTTGAAGAATTTTAAGAAACTTTCCGCTCTTGTTCTGGCTGGCGCCATGGTGTTCTCCCTGGCCGCCTGCGGCGGTGGCAGCAACGAGACCCCCGCCCCCGAGACCACTGCTCCCGCTGAGAGCGGCGCCCCCGCCGAGACCACTCCCGCTACCGACATGAAGGTGGCCATGATCACCGACTACGGCGACATCACCGACCAGTCCTTCAACCAGACCACCTACGAAGCCTGCAACGAGTTCTGCACCGCCAACAGCGTGAAGTTCACCTACTACAAGCCCGCCGGTGACTCCACCGCCGAGCGCGTGGCCATGGTGGACGCCGCTGCCGCCGAGGGCTACAATGTGGTCGTCATGCCCGGCTATGCCTTCGCTGAGACCATCAAGGAGACCGCCGAGATGTACCCCGACATCACCTTCATCGCTCTGGACGTGGGCGAGGGTGACCTGGGCGCTGACTACACCGTGCCCTCCAACGTCTACTGCGCCGTGTACCAGGAAGAGCTGTGCGGCTACATGGCCGGCTACGCCGCTGTGAAGCTGGGCTACACCCACCTGGGCTTCCTGGGCGGCATGGCCGTCCCCGCCGTGCAGCGTTACGGCTACGGCTTCGTGCAGGGCGCTGACGCCGCTGCCGCCGAGCTGGGCAACGGCGACGACGTGACCGTGGAGTACGTCTACGGCAACCAGTTCTTCGGCGACGCCGACATCACCGCTTACATGGACAACTGGTACCAGACTCTGGGTGTTGAGGTCGTCTTCGCCTGCGGCGGCGGCATCTTCACCTCCGCCACCGAGGCCGCTGCCAAGGTGGGCGGCAAGGTCATCGGCGTGGACGTGGACCAGGCAGCCATCATCGACGCCTACGGCGAGGGCATGACCGTGACCTCCGCCATGAAGGGCCTGGCCAACACCACCAAGCACCTCCTCCAGGAGACCATGGACGGCAACTTCGCCAACTACGGCGGCAAGATCGAGACCCTGGGCCTGGTGTCCGGCGACGATCCCACTGCCAACTACGTCCAGCTGCCCATGGAGTCCACCCAGTGGAGCGACTCTTTCACCCAGGACAACTACAAGGAGCTTGTGGCCGCTATGTTTGACGGCACCATCACCGTCTCCAACGACGTGACCGTGGAGCCCGCTGCCAACGCCACCGTTATCACCGTCAACGCCTACGAGAACATTAAGTAATTCCATTTTCCTGAGCAAAACTTTGGACCGCCGCGGCCTTGCCGCGGCGGTCCTTTTTTGTTCGCGAGAGAAAATTGGCAAATTGAACATTTTTGTTTTGAATTATGCGCGTGAATATAGTACAATAAAAAAGAACCGCGTGTCCCGGCACAGCCGTCTCCGCATGGTGCGGAGGCCGCCGGGCGGACCTGGGGCGAAAGCCCCGCGGGGACCCGGCCTGCGGAAGGCCCGGCAGATACGACGCAACAAGAGGGAGGGCGGTAAGCTTGGAGCAGCCATATGCCATTGAAATGTTAAACATCACCAAGCGGTTTCCTGGCATCATTGCCAACGACAACATCACGCTCCAGTTGAAAAAGGGAGAGATCCATGCGCTTCTGGGTGAAAACGGCGCCGGAAAGTCCACGCTGATGAGCGTCCTTTTCGGCCTTTACCAGCCGGAGGAGGGCACCATCAAGAAGGACGGCCAGGTGGTGGCGATCAAAAACCCCAACGACGCCAACGACCTGGGGATCGGCATGGTCCATCAGCACTTCAAGCTGGTGGAGTGCTTCACCGTGCTGGACAATATCATCCTGGGCGTGGAGCCCTGCAAACATGGCTTTCTGCAAAAGGCGGAGGCCAGAGAGAAGGTCATGGCCCTCTCCGACAAGTACGGCTTGAAGGTTGACCCGGACGCCCTGGTGGAGGACATCACCGTGGGTATGCAGCAGCGCACCGAGATCCTGAAGATGCTCTACCGGGACAACGAGATCCTCATCTTTGACGAGCCCACAGCGGTTCTCACCCCTCAGGAGATCGATGAGCTCATGGACATCATGCGGGGGCTCCGGGCCGAGGGCAAGAGCATCCTCTTCATCACCCACAAGCTCAACGAGATCATGGCGGTGGCCGACCGGTGCAGCGTCCTGCGCAAGGGCAGGTACATCGGCACCGTGGACGTGCCCACCAGCAGCAAGGAGGAGCTCTCCCGGATGATGGTGGGCCGGGATGTGGATTTCGCCGTCCACAAGGAAGTATCCAAGCCCGGAGATGTGGTCCTCTCAGTGGAGGGGCTCACCGTGGCCTCCAAGGTCCACAGCAACAACGCCGTCAAGGGCGTCTCCTTCGACGTCCGGCGGGGGGAGATCGTCTGCATCGCCGGCATCGACGGCAACGGCCAGACCGAGCTGGTCTACGGCCTCACCGGTCTGGAGCCGGCCAAGGAGGGGACCATCACCCTCTGCGGGCAGGATATCACCCACGCCTCCATCCGCAAGCGGTCCACCATGGGCATGAGCCACATCCCCGAGGACCGTCACAAGCACGGCCTGGTCCTGGATTACAGCCTGGAGGACAATATGGTGCTCCAGCGGTATTTTGAGCCCCAGTTCGTCTCTGGAGCCGGTTTCCTCAAGCGTAAGGCCATCCGGGAGTACGCCGAGCGGCTCATCGAGCAGTACGACGTCCGCTCTGGCCAGGGGCCCGTCACCACGGCCCGGTCCATGTCCGGCGGCAACCAGCAGAAGGCCATCGTGGCCCGTGAGATCGACCGGGGGCCCGAGCTGCTCATCGCCGTCCAGCCCACCCGGGGCCTGGACGTGGGCGCCATCGAGTACATCCACAAGCAGATCGTGGCAGAGCGGGACGCCGGCAAGGGCGTGCTGCTGGTGAGCCTGGAGCTGGACGAGGTCATGGCCCTGTCTGACCGCATCCTGGTCATGTACGAGGGCGAGATCGTGGGCGAGCTGGACCCCAAGACCACCACGGTGGAAGAAATGGGTCTCTACATGGCCGGCGCCAAGCGAAAGGGGGCTTAAGGGATGAAACAGAAAAATTCGATCCTGCGCAACAAGGGCGTGCAGTCCCTGCTGGCCTCTCTGCTGTGCATCCTCATCGGCCTTGTCATCGGCTATCTGGTCCTCCTGGCCATCAACCCCGCCGGGGCCAAAGAGGCTATCTTCACCATCATCAAGAACTTCTTCTACTATCCCAGCGGTCCTGCCCGGATGAAATACCTGGGCAGCACCCTGGTCAAGACGGCCCCGCTGCTCATGTGCTCTCTGTCGGTCCTCTTTGCCTACAAGGTGGGCCTCTTTAACATCGGCGTCGCCGGCCAGTTTGTGGTGGGTGCGGGGGCCAGCCTTTACTGTGCTCTGGGGCTTCAGATGCCCTGGTTCGTCTGTCTCATCGCCGCCATTCTGGCCGGGGCCCTCCTGGGGGCCATCTCCGGGGCCCTCAAGGCTTACCGCAACGTCAACGAGGTCATCTCCTGCATCATGCTCAACTGGATCAGCCTCTATCTGGTCAACGCCCTGCTGAGCAACGTGAAGGAGGCGGCCAGTCCCTATACCATGACCCTCTCCAGCACCAACCCCAAGGCCATCATTCCCAGTATGGGTCTGGGCGAGTTCTTCGCCAACAACCAGTATGTCACCATCGCCATCCCCCTGACGGTGATCGTGGCCGTCCTCATCTGGGTGCTGCTGGAGAAGACCAAGCTGGGCTACGAGCTGCGGGCCACGGGCTGCAACAAGTTTGCCGCCAAGTACTGCGGCATGCAGGAAAAGCGCAACCTCATCCTCACTATGGCCATTGCCGGCGGCCTGGCCGGCCTGGGAGCCGGCGCCTTCTTCCTGACCGGCTTTGAGCAGTGGCAGTGCACCCAGTCCTCGGTGCCGGCCATGGGCTTCAACGGCATTGCCGCCGCCTTCCTGGGCGGCCTGAACCCCATTGGCGCCATCTTCTCCTCCTACTTCATCCAGCACATCACCAACGGCGGCGCCTATGTGGACAAGACCATGTATTCCGCCCAGATCTCCGACCTCATCTCGTCCCTCATCATCTATCTGTGCGGCTTTGTGCTCTTCTTCAAGACGGCGCTCACCGCCTGGCTGGACCGCCGCGCCGAGCGCCGCGCGGCCCAGGAGCAGAAAGGAGAGGAGAAGTAATGCTGCTGCTGATCCAATATACCCTGATCTTCGCCTCTGTCCTCATCCTGGTGGCCCTGGGCGGCTGCTTCTCCGAGCACTCCGGCGTCATCAACATCGGCCTGGAGGGCATCATGGTCATGGGCGCCCTGGGCGGCGCTCTGATGATGAAGTTTGCTCCCGCCGGCCTCCCCGCCATCGGGATGTTCGTCCTGGTGGTCCTGGCCGCCGTGTGCCTGGGCATGCTCTATTCCCTGCTGCTGGCCGTGGCAGCCATCAACTTCAAGGCCGATCAGACGCTGGTGGGCACTGCCATGAATCTGCTGGCCACCGCCGCCGCCACCGTCTTTGTCAAGGCCATGAACACCGCTGCCGACTCCGGCAACGTCTCAGCGACCATCCAGTATATCGAGCAGAAGAAAGCCTTCCTGGTCAACATCGGCGGCTTTGAGTTCAACTGGTTCATGCTGGCCGCCCTCGTGGCGCTCATCTGCTCCTGGGTGGTCCTCTACCGCACCCGCTTCGGCCTGCGGCTCATGGCCTGCGGCGAACACCCCCAGGCGGCCGACTCCGTGGGCATCAACGTCTACCGCATGCGCTATGCCGGCGTGCTCATCTCCGGCTTCCTGGGCGGCCTGGGCGGCATCGTCTACATCACCGCCGGCGTCAGCGAGTGGAAATTTGAGTACGGCGTGGCCGGCTTTGGCTTCCTGGCCCTGGCCGTTATGATCTTCGGCCAGTGGAAGCCCACCCGCATCGCCCTGGCGGCGCTGCTCTTTGGCCTGTTCCGGGCCCTGGGCAACGTCTACACCGGCTTCGACCTGCTCAAAAACCTGAACCTGCCCAGCGCCGTCTACAATATGCTGCCCTACATCGTCTCCCTGGTGGTGCTGGCCTTCACTTCCCAGAAGTCCAGAGCGCCCAAGGCGGAGGGCATCCCCTACGACAAGGGTCAGCGCTGACCTCCAATTATTGCCTGCTATGAGCCCCGGGACTAGAGGTCCCGGGGCTCATTCTGTTTTTGTGGGCGACGGGAAAAAGCTGCCTTTCCCCCTTGGCTTTTGGCGGATATGCCGATATAATAATGGCAGTATGCATCAGCAGATGGGGACGGTGTCATGCTGTCCCCGCCCAATGCCCAAAAAGGAGCGATGTTATGAGGATCTATCAGGAAGCTGACTACGATGCCATGAGCCGCCGGACGGCGGCTGTGATCGCCGCCGAGGTCATTCGGAAGCCGGACTGTGTGCTGGGCCTGGCTACCGGCTCCACGCCGGTGGGCGCCTACCGCCAACTGGCCGCCTGGAACCGGGAGGGGCTGCTCAGTTTTCGGGCGGTCACCTCTGTGAACCTGGATGAATACAAGGGCCTGGGGCCCGACCACGACCAGAGCTACCGGTATTTCATGGAGCACAATCTCTTTGCCCATGTGGACATCGACCAAACGCGCACCCACGTCCCCGACGGCCTGGCCGCCGACCCGGAGGCCGAGTGCCGCCGGTATGACGCCCTGGTGGAGGGCCTGGGCGGCGCAGACCTCCAGCTCCTGGGTCTGGGGCACAACGGCCACATCGGCTTCAATGAGCCGGGGGAGTGCTTCGTCAGGGAGACCCATGTGGTAGACCTCACCGAGCGCACCATCGAGGCCAACGCCCGCTTCTTTGCCTCCAGGGACGAGGTACCCCGTCAGGCCCTCACCATGGGCATCGGGTGCATCATGTCCGCCCGGCGGGTGCTGGTGGCCGTCAGCGGCGCGGACAAGGCCGAGGCGGTCCGCCGGGCCTTTACAGGACCCATCACCCCGGCGGTGCCCGCCTCCATCCTCCAGCTCCACCCGGACGTGGTGCTGGTGGGGGACGCCGCCGCCCTCAGCGGCCTGCGTGAGGCGGGGGCCGTGCTGTGAGGATCGTCGGCGCAAACGTCTTTGACGTACAAAATGGCTTTGTCCGCCGGGAGGTGTGTACCGACGGGGAGCTCATCTCCTTCCGCAGCGGAGACGACGCCGTGGTGGAGGCGGATGGCTGCTGGCTCATCCCCGGCCTTACCGACCTCCACTTTCACGGCTGCCGGGGGGCGGATTTCAGCGACGCCTCCCCGGAGGGCCTGGCCGTCATGGCCAACTACGAGCTTTCCAGGGGCGTGACCCAGATCTGTCCGGCGGGGATGACCCTGGACCGGGCGGCCCTGCTGGCCATGTGCGCCAATGCCCGGCGGCATCGGGAGGAGGCTGCGGGCGGCGCCGACCTGGTGGGCATCAACCTGGAGGGCCCCTTCCTCTCCCCGGAGAAGAAGGGGGCCCAGAACGGGGCCTGGCTCCGGGACCCGGATGTGGAGCTGTTCCGGGAATTGCAGGCCGCGTCCAAGGGCCTGGTCAAGCTGGTGTCGGTGGCGCCGGAGCGGCCCGGCGCGCTGGACTTCATCCGGCGGGTGGGGGAGCGGGTGTGCGTCTCCATCGCCCACACCACCGCCGACTACGAGACGGCCCTGGCCGCCTTCCGGGCTGGGGCCCGGCAGGTCACCCACCTCTATAACGCCATGCCCCCCTTTGGCCATCGGGAGCCGGGGGTGGTGGGGGCGGCCTTCGATACCCCGGCGTGCCGGGTGGAACTCATCTGCGACGGCGTCCACATCCACCCGTCGGTGGTCCGGGCCACCTTCCGCATGTTTGGGCCTGACCGCGTGATCCTGGTCAGCGATACCATGCGGGCCGCCGGCATGCCGGATGGGGACTATACCCTGGGGGGACAGGCGGTCCATGTGGCCGGACGACGGGCCACGCTGTCCGACGGCACCCTGGCCGGTTCCTCCACCGACCTCATGGCGTGCATGGCGACGGCGGTGGAGATGGGAGTCCCCCTCCACCATGCGGTGATGGCGGCGGCGGTGAACCCGGCCCGGGCCATCGGAATTGACAGCCGCGTGGGCTCCCTGGAGCCGGGCAAGCGGGCCAATCTGGTGGTGCTGGACCGGGACCTCGCCGTCCGGGCGGTGGTCTTCCGGGGACGGACCGTATCGGGAGACCTCTGAGCCCGGCGGCTTGGAAATTGTTCCTTGCCTGCCAGGGAAAAAGAGGGTACAATACAACTATCGACCGGGCTGGAGAGGGCCTGGATCATAGTCCAAGAAGGGCGGAGAATGATGAATATTCAGGAGTTAAAGCAGGCGCTGAACGCCGGCGCCTACGACGAGACCTTCCGAACGCTGTATCCCGGCTGCTGGGAGGGCCAGCGGGAGCGGTATCTGCGCATCGCGGACGCCTTTGCCGAGCACTTCAGCGGGGAGCATGCGGTGGAGCTCTATTCCGCGCCCGGCCGCAGTGAGATCGGCGGCAACCACACCGACCACCAGCGGGGCAGGGTCCTGGCGGCTGCCGTCACCCTGGACGCGGTGGCGGTGGCGGCCAAGAATGACCGCAATGTCATCCGCATCTACTCCGAGGGCCACGGCGAAGAGCGCATCAATCTGGAAAAGCTGGAGATCGTCCCCGAGGAGAAGGGGACCACCGCCGCCCTCATCCGGGGCATCGCCGCCCGGTTTTATGAGCTGGACCTGCGGTACGGCGGCTTTGACGCCTATGTGAGCTCCGACGTGCTCCCCGGCTCCGGGCTCTCCTCCTCCGCCGCCTATGAGGTGCTGGTGGGCACCATCCTCAGCGGCCTCTACAATGGCGGACGGGCCGAGCCCGTCCTCATCGCCAAGGTGGGGCAGTTTGCGGAAAACACCTATTTCGGCAAGCCCTGCGGCCTGATGGACCAGTGTGCCTCCGCCGTGGGCGACTTCTGCCTGATGGACTTTGCCGATCCCAGCGCGCCGGTGGTGGAGTCCATCCCCTGCATCCCCGCCGACCACGGCTATGCCCTGTGTCTCATCGATGCCGGCGGCAGCCACGCGGGTCTCACCGACGAGTACGCCGCCATCCCCCAGGAGATGGGGGCGGTGGCCGCTCTGCTGGGCAAGGACGTGCTGGGTGAGACCGACCCGGCGGAGTTCTATGCCCGGCTGGGAGAGCTCCGGGGCAAGGTGTCCGACCGGGCCCTCCTGCGGGCCATGCACTTCTATGGCGACAACCAGCGGGTGCTGGACCAGGCCGACGCCCTGCGGAAGGGGGACTTTGCCCGGTTCCTGACCCTGGTCCGGGCCTCCGGCGTCTCCTCCATGGACCTTTTGCAGAACATCTATCCCTCCGGCGACCCGTCGGAGCGCAGCCTCTCCCTGGCCCTGGCCCTGTGCGGGCGGCTGCTGGAGAAGGACGGCGCGTGGCGGGTCCACGGCGGCGGCTTTGCCGGCACCGTCCAGGCATTTGTGCCCGTGGGACAGCTGGAGGACTTTCGCCGGGAGATGGAGTCCGTCTTCGGCGCGGGCACCTGCCATGACCTGTCGGTGCGGCCCGCGGGCGGCATCCGGGTGACGGCGGAGGGACAGGCATGATCTCGGCCAGACCCTTCGGGACCACCGCCGAGGGGGCCCCGGTGACCTGTTTCCGGCTGGAAAACAGGTCGGGCGCCTGGGCGGAGGTGCTGGACTACGGCGCCATCCTGCGGGCGGTGGCCGTCCCTGACCGGACGGGCGTCCTGCGGGACGTCTGCCTGGGCTTTGATACCGCGCAGGAGTACCAGGAGAAGCACCAGGGCTATCTGGGCGCCCTGGTGGGCCGGTGCGCCAACCGCATCCGGGGGGCCCGGTTCACCCTGGATGGCCGGGAATATGTGCTCCCGGCCAACGAGCCCCCCAAGCAGCTCCACGGCGGGGTAAAGGGCTTTGACCAGTATGTCTGGGACCACAGCATCCAGGGAGATACGGTGGTCTTTTCCCGCACCTCCCCCGACGGGGAGGAGGGCTATCCCGGCGCGTTGGCGGTGCGGGCGAGCTACACCCTGACGGAGGACAATGCCCTGCATCTGGTGCTGGAGGGGGAGAGCGACGCCGACACGGTGGTGAACCTCACCAGCCATGCCTATTGGAACCTGAACGGCCACGGCGCGGGCGGCGTGGGGAGCCACACCCTGAGCGTGGATGCCATCGCCTTCACCGAGCTGGGAGAGGACAACTGCCCCAACGGCACCCTGGTCTCGGTGGTGGGTACGCCCTTTGACCTGCGGACGGCCCGCCCGCTGGAGGCCGGCTGGGACGAGGAGCACCCCCAGATCCGTCAGGGGAGGGGCTATGACCACAACTGGGCCCTTCGTGGGACCGGACTGCGCCGGGCGGCGGTGCTGGCCGCGCCGGAGAGCGGCATCACCATGACCCTCTCCACCACCCAGCCCGGGCTCCAGGTCTACACCGGCAACTTCCTGCCGGAGATGGCGGGAAAGGACGGGGCGCGGTACGCCCCCCGCTGCGGGGTGGCGCTGGAGGCACAGGGCTTCCCCGACGCGGTGAACCAGCCCGGCTTCCCCTCCGTGGTCCTGAGAGCAGGGGAGCGGTATCATCAGGAGATCCTTTTCGCCTTCGGGCGGGATTGAGACAGGAAGGGGGCGTCCCGGTGCGTCTCTATAAGATCATGATCGTCGATGACGAGGCCGAGGTGCGGCAGGCCATCGCCCGGAAGATCGACTGGCGGGCGGTGGGCTTCGAGATCGTGGCCGACGCCGAGAATGGCCGGGACGCCCTGGAAAAGGCGGAGACCCTGGAGCTGGACGTGGTCCTCACGGACATCAAGATGCCCTTCATGGACGGGCTGGAGCTGGGGGCGGAGCTGGCCCGGCGCAAGCCCAACCTGAAGCTCATCGTCTTCTCCGGCTTTGACGAGTTTGAATACGCCAAGGAGGCCATCAAACTCAATGTGGTGGAGTACGTCCTCAAGCCGGTGAACGCCGCTGAGCTCACCGCCATCCTGGACCGGGTGCGCGGGACGCTGGACGCCGAGATCGAGCAGCGGCGGAACATCCGCCAGCTCACCCAAGCCTATCAGGAGAGTCTGCCGCTGCTGCGGGAGAAATTTCTTCTGGACCTCCTGCGGGGCCCCATGGACCCCCAGGTGCTGGAGGCTCAGGCGGAGCGGTTCGGTCTGGCCGTCCGGGAGGGGGCCTATAAGGTGGCGGCGGTGTGTGACATCGTCCACGGCGGCGAGGGGCGGCCCGCCCTCAGCGATGAGCTGGTGCCCGTTTCGGTGCGGCAGATGCTGAGCGATGCCCTCTGGGACCGGTGCGGCAGCGAGATCGTGCTGGGGGTGCCCTCCATCCTGGTGGCCACCGCTTGGGAGCGGGACCCGGTGGAGAGTCTCATGCGGCTGCTGGGAGAGGTCTGCACGGAGTGCAAGCGCATCCTCGGCGTCACCCTGGCGGTGGGCATCGGCCGGCCCTGTCAGAGCCTGGCGGAGCTCTGCCGCTCCTGCGCCGAGGCCAGGACCGCCCTGGAATACCGGGCGGTGGTGGGCCTGGGGAAGCCCATCTATATCCAGGACATGGAGCGGCTGGACCGGACCGCCCCGGAGTGGGACGGCCACAGGGAACAGCAGCTCCTCTCCGTCATCAAGTTCGGCACCCGGGAGCAGATCGCCGCCATGGTGGATAAGCTGCTCTCCGACGGGGAGGGGGAGTGGAGCGACCAGTCCAGGGTCCTGGGCATCCTGGGAACGCTGCTGTCCATCCTCCGCCGCTGCCGGCTGGGGGAGGAGGCCATGCTGGGGCCACGGGGAAGCTGGATCAAGCTCCTGGCGGAGGACGCCCCGATGGAGGCCCTCCGGGACTGGCTGCTGTCGGTCTGTCTCAACATGAGCGGCTGCATGGACCAGCGTCGGGTCTCCACCGCCAAGCGGCTGGTGGAGGAGGCGGAGCGGTATATCCGGGAGCATTACCCGGACTCCGGGCTGTCGGTGGACCGGCTGTGCGAGCACCTGCACATCAGCCAGTCCTATTTCTCCACCATCTTCAAGCAGGAGACCGGGCGGAGCTACGTCCAGTACCTCACCGACGTGCGCATGGAGCACGCGGTGGAGCTGCTGCGCGCCACCGACGACAAGACCTATATGGTGGCCGAAAAGGTGGGCTATGACGAGCCCAACTATTTCAGCTATGTGTTCAAGAAGCGGTTCGGGGTGTCCCCGTCGCAATTCCGGAAGTAGCCCACCTTTCGGGCCCCGCCGCAGGCGGGACGCGGGTCATCCGCGCCCAAGGGTTTTGCCGCAGGCGGAATTCATTTCCGCCGAGGAAGTGCTGTCTCCCTGGGGCCCCCCGCACAAGGCGAAGACTTTTCAGGGAAGGGCTACGACGAGCCCAACTATTTCAGATAAGTGTTCAAGAAGCGATTCGGGGTGTCCCCGGCGCAGTTCCGGAAGTAGCCCCCCTTTTGGGCCCCGCCGCAGGCGGGACGCGGGTCATCCGCGCCCCAGGGTTTTGCCGCAGAGCAAAACCTTGCCGCAGGCGGAATTCACTTCCGCCGAGGAAGTGCTGTCTCCCTGGGGCCCCCGCACAAGGCGAAGCCTTTTGCGGGAAGGGCTACGACGAGCCCAACTATTTCAGCTATGTGTTCAAGAAGCGATTCGGGGTGTCCCCGTCGCAATTCCGGAAGTAGCCCACCTTTTGGGCCCGGACGAAGTGCGATGCAGCGGCCTGTATCCCTTCGAAAAAATGCTTGCATTTTTGAGCGAGCCTGTCGACTTTGTCGACAGGCTCAACAAGGCCGGCCCATGGCCGGCCTTGTTTCATACACAGAGGGAGGGGACAGAACATGCGCGGGCTCATCGAACGGCTGGGAAAACGGTTTTCCCGGGGCAGCATCCGGTATGTGATGTTTGCTTCCTTTACGGTCAGCGCCCTGGTGGCCGTCCTCCTCACCGGCATGACCCTGTACGCCCGGTTTTCCCGGCAGATGGACGAGGCCATCCAGGAGGAAAACCAGATCCTGGTCAGTCAGGTCAACCAGTCCCTGAGCACCTATCTGCGGGATATGATCCGGCTCTCCGACGCCATTTATTATAATGTAGTCAAAAATACGGACCTGGAGCAGGAGCCGGTGGGGGAGAAGATCCGGCTCCTCTACGACACATACAGCGATTATGTGGAAAATGTGGCCCTGTTCACCGGCGATGGAAGGCTGGTGGCCACTGCACCGGCGGCCAAGGTGCGGGAGAAGGCCGACGTGGCGTCGGCCCCCTGGTTCACCGTGGCCATGGAGCGAACAGAGAACCTCCACTTCGGGGTCCCCGCCGTCCAGAACCTCTTTGAGAACACCGACAGCGGGTACAAGCGGGTGATCTCCCTCTCCTGCGCTGTGGAGCTCACCGGGGGCAGCGACACCCAGCTGGGCGTCCTCCTCATCGATCTGAAGTACAGCGCCCTCACCGCCCTCTTTCAGAGCGTAAAGCTCTCCGGCAGCGGCTATGTCTACCTGGTGGACGGGGCGGGCGCCCTCATCTACCACCCGGAGCGCACCCTGATCGCCTCGGGACAGGTCCGGGAGAACAACCTCTGGGCCGCCGCCCTTTCCGATGGGGTCTACACCGAGGACTGGGAGGGGAGCCGCCGCTCCGTCATCGTCCAGAGCGTGGGCTACACCGGCTGGAAGCTGGTGGGAGTGGTGGAGCGCCCCGTCTTCATGATGAGCCTGCGGCATACGCTGCCCTTCCTGGCGGTCATCCTCTGCGTCTATTTGGAGCTGCTGATCCTCATGAACGTCCTCCTCTCCCGGAAGCTCACCGAGCCGCTGCGCCGGCTGCAGGAGTCGGTGGGCGCGGTGGAGGAGGGGGGAACGCCGCCCGCCATCTATGTGGGGGGGACCACCGAGACCCGGGAGCTGGGGGCCGCCATCCAGCACATGGTGGACCGGCTGCGTCAGCTCAGCGACGACATGGTCCGGGAGCACGCGGCCAAGCAAAAGAGTGAGCTCAACGCCCTCCAGGCCCAGATCAACCCCCATTTCCTCTACAACACCCTGGATATCATCGTCTGGATGATCGAAAACGGCCAGCGGGAGGACGCCGTCCGGGTGGTCACCGCTCTGGCCCGGTTTTTCCGACTGAGCCTGGCCAAGGGCCGGAACATCATCCCCGTCCGGGACGAGCTGGAGCATGTGCGCAACTACCTCCTCATCCAGGAGATGCGGTACAAGAACAAATTCCGCTACCAGATCACCTGCCCCGAGGAGGCCGCCAGCCTCACCACCATCAAGCTGGTGGTGCAGCCCATCGTGGAGAATGCCATCTACCACTCCATGGATTTTATGGACGGGGATGGGCTTATCGACATCCGGGCGGCCACCGACGGCCAGACCCTCACCATCACCATCTCGGACAACGGCCTGGGCATGCCCCCCGACGTGGTGGAACGCCTCCTCACAGCGCCGCCCCAGCCGGATCCCCAGAGTACCGGAAAGCGGGGCTCCGGCATCGGACTGCGGAATGTCCAGGAGCGCATCCGGCTCTATTTTGGCCCGGACTATGGCGTCACCATCCAGTCGGAGCCGGATGAGGGGACCGTGGTCACCCTGCGCCTGCCGGCGGTGCCCTACGGGGAAATGGAGGAGAGCTGATGAACAGGAATGAGCGCCATCTCTTTTTCGGGGTGCTGCTGGTGCTGGCCGCCGCCCTGGGTGTGATGCTGCTCCAGGACGCTTTGGCTGACCGGCCCCAGGAGATCCGGCGGGTGGCCGTGCTGCTGGACGGCACGGACGAGACCTACTGGCAGAACTTCCGCCTGGGCGTGGACAAGGCCGCCCGGGAGCGAAATGTAGACGTCCGTTATGTCGCCCGGTATGAGGGCGACGTCAGCGCGGCCCAGGCCGGGCAGCTGCGCCGGGAGTGGGAGGACGGCGAGCTGGATGGGGTCATCTTGGTGCCCGTGGACGGCGACGCCCTGGCTGAGACGCTGGAGGACGCGCCGGCAGACCTGGCGGTGACCGTGGCCGGACCCGGCCTGCCCGGTGTGGACGGGGTCTGCGCCATCTCGGCTTCTCAGGAGGAACTGGGCAGACGTCTGGCCGACGCCGTGGCCGACAGCGGCGCGGCTTCCTGCACCGTGGTCCTGAATGGCCGGGAGGGCGCGTCGGCTCTGCGCCGGTATCAGGGGCTGAAAGAGGGGCTTCGGGCCCGGGGAGTGGCATGGAAAACGGTGACAGCAGCCTCTGTGGACGCGCTCCCGGAGCCAAATGGGCAGCCCGTGGCGGCGCTGGAGCCCGCCATGACAGAGGCGCTGTGCAGTTGGGGCGGGCCGGTCTACGGCGTTGGCGCGTCCACCAATATCCTGAATGGCCTGGAGACGGGGGCGGCGGCGGCCCTGGTGCTCCAAAGCGACTATGACGCAGGCTATCTGAGCCTGCTGAGTGTGCTGGAGCGCCTGGAGGGCGGGCAGCCCCAGGACCGGGTCCTGGACTGCTACACCGTCACCGCGGAGAATATGTTCACCGACCCCATGGACCAGATCCTGTTTCCGGTGACGTGAGACAGAGGGGAGGAAGCGCGATGAAAAGGCGGATGGGGGCCCTCCTGGCGGCGGCGTTGCTGTGCCTGAGCGGCTGCGCCCCCAGCGGGAGCGGCGAGGGGGAGACCCTGCGCATCGGCGTGGCGGTCTACAAGGGCTCGGACACCTACATCACCAACATGACCCAGGCCATGGAGGAGGCGGCTGAGCACTGGAGCGGAGAGACTGGCCGCCGGGTCCAGATCAGCCTCTCTGACGCCCAGGAGAACCAGAATACCCAGAATGAGCAGATCGACCGCTTCCTCTCTCTGGGCTACGATGTGCTGTGTGTCAATCTGGTGGACCGGACCGACGCCGCCCGGGTCATCGGCAAGGCCCGCAAGGCCGACGTACCCGTGGTCTTCTTCAACCGGGAGCCGGTCCAGGAGGACCTGGAGAGCTGGGAAAAGGTCTACTATGTGGGCTCCGACGCCCGGCAGTCGGCCCAGCTCCAGGCCCGGATCGTATTGGAGCTGTGGGAGCGGGAGCCCGCTGCCCTGGACAAAAACGGAGACGGCGTCCTCCAGTATGCCATGCTGGAGGGAGAGAGCCGCCATCAGGATGCCATGATCCGCACCGAGGTGGCGGTCCAGACCCTGCGGGACGCCGGCGTCCCTCTGGAGCGGGTGGAGAGCGGCATCGCCAACTGGGAGCGCAGTCAGGCCGACGTCCTCACCGAGGGCTGGCTGCTGGAACGCCCCGACATCGAACTCATCCTCTGCAACAACGACGACATGGCGCTGGGGGCCGCCGACGCCGTGGAACGGCTGGGGCTGGACCTGGGGAACATCGTGGGCATCGACGGCACGCCCCAGGGCCTGGCGGCAGTGGAGGAGGGGCGGCTCCTGGGCACGGTGATTATGGACTATGCCGCCCACGGTCAGGCCATTTTCGACCTGGCCCGGGCGCTGTCCGACGGGGAGGAGCCGGAGGGGCTGGAGGACGCAGAGGGGGGCGTCATCCGCATCCCCATGCACATCCAGAGGGCCGAAACGGAGCCTTTCGGCTTTTCCACCAGAAATCGTTGAGTATTTTGCATAAAAATGACAAAGAACAAAAAGGGAAAAATAGATTATTTATGGTAAACGGTGATTTTTGCTATGGCCTTTTCCAGGGTTTCGTGGTATGATAAACACGGTAGAGCTCCAAAAGAGCCGCCAAACAAAATCAAGGAGGATCTTACATGAAACTGAAAAAGCTGTCCGCTCTGCTCCTGGCTGGCACCATGTGCCTGAGCATCGCCGCTTGCTCCGGCGGCAACAAGGAGACCCCCGCCCCCGAGACCACGGCTCCCGCTGAGAGCGGCGCTCCCGCCGAGACCGGCGCTGTCTCCGACCTGAACGTGGCCGTCTTCTACTACAACTACTCCGATATCTACATCTCCAGCGTCCGCAACAACATGGACACCATGCTGGGCGAGATGGGCATCACCCCCGACAACTACGACGGCGCTGGTAACCAGAACCAGCAGACCGACCAGATCTCCACCGCCATCGCCAACGGCGCCAATCTGCTGATTGTCAACATCGTGGAGACCTCTTCTCCCGACGCCGCTCAGAACGCTGTGGACGCCGCCAAGGCCGCCGGCATCCCCATCATCTTCTTCAACCGCGAGGTCTCTGACGACGTGGTCAACAGCTACGACAAGTGCGCCTTCGTTGGCACCGACGCCCCCGAGGCCGGCCACATGCAGGGCAAGATGATCGGCGACTTCCTGATGGCCAACTATGACACCGTGGACCTCAACGGCGACGGCAAGATCTCCTACGTCATGTTCAAGGGCCAGGAGGGCAACGCCGAGGCCGAGTTCCGCACCCAGTACGCCGTGGAGGACGCCGACGCCATCCTGACCGAGGGCGGCAAGGAAGCTCTCTCCTACTACGCCGGCGCCGATGTGGCCACCAAGTACCTGGTCGACCAGAACGGCACCTGGTCCTCCGCCGCTGCTGTGGCCTACATGGACACCATCCTGGCTGAGTACTCCGAGGCCAACGGCAACATGGTCGAGCTGGTCATCGCCAACAACGACGACATGGCCATGGGCGCCATCTCCTCCCTCCAGACCGCCGGCTACAACCTGGGCGACGGTGAGTGCGTCACCATCCCCGTCTTCGGCGTGGACGCCATCGACTCCGCCAAGCAGGCCATCGACGAGGGCAAGATGACCGGTACCGTCATGCAGGACGCCGAGGGTATGGCCAGCACCATCACCGCTCTGGTGGCCAATGTTCAGAACGGCGGCGCCGTGATGGACGGCATCGATGAGGCCGGCGGCTACATCGTGGACCTCAACGACGACGGCACCGTGAAGGTCAACAAGATCCGCGTGCCTTACGGTCTCTACACCGCCGAGTAATTTTACACGCTCGATCGGCCCCAAGAAACCAAAAGACGAGCGGGGCTGCCGGCTTGCCGGCAGCCCCGTTTCTTCTCATTGCGGAGCATCTGCTTGAGACGCATCCTCTCCGGCCCGGCCACGGGAGGGCGCGCCTGAAGCAGAGGCTCTGAGGAAGAGAATCGGAAAAGGAGGAGGAAGCATATGGATCAGCCGGTACTGCTGGAAATGCGCGACATCAGCAAGTCTTTCCCCGGCGTCAAGGCCCTGGACAACGTCCACCTGACGGTCCGGCCCGGCACCGTCCATGCCCTGATGGGCGAGAACGGCGCAGGCAAATCCACGCTGATGAAATGTCTCTTTGGTATTTATTCCAGAGACAGCGGCACCATCGTCCTGGACGGCAAGGAGGTCAACTTCAAAAACTCCAAGGAGGCCCTGGAGAACGGCGTGGCCATGGTCCACCAGGAGCTCAACCAGGCCCTGACCCGCAGCGTAATGGACAACCTGTGGCTGGGCCGCTATCCCAAGGTGGGAGGGCTCATGGTCAGCGAACGCACCATGGCCAAGCGGACCAAGGAGATCTTTGAGGAATTGGAGGTCAATGTGGACCCCAAGACCATCATGTCCACCATGCCGGTCTCCCAGCGGCAGATGGTGGAGATCGCCAAGGCGGTTTCCTATGACTCCAAGATCATCGTGTTTGACGAGCCCACCTCCTCCCTCACGGAGACCGAGGTGGAGCACCTGTTCCGCATCATCAACATGCTCCGGGACAAGGGCTGCGGCATCATCTACATCTCCCACAAGATGGAGGAGATCCTCCGCATCAGTGACGACGTCACCATCATGCGGGACGGCACCTGGGTGGCCACCCGGTCGGCCAAGGAGCTCACCATGGACGAGATCATCAAGCTGATGGTGGGCCGCGAGCTCACCAACCGCTTCCCGCCCAAGACCAACAAGCCCGGCGAGGTCATCCTGGACGTGCAGCACCTCTCCGGCAAGTACACCCGGCTCAAGGACGCCTCCTTCCAGCTCCAGAAGGGCGAGATCCTGGGCATCGCCGGCCTGGACGGCTCCGGACGGACCGAGGTGCTGGAGAATCTCTTCGGCGCCATGACCAAGGGCGGCGGCACCATCACGCTCCACGGCAAGGAGATCAAGAACCGCTCTCCCCGGGAGTCCATCAAGAACGGCTTCGCCCTCCTCACCGAGGAGCGCCGGGCCACCGGTATCTTCGGCATCCGGGACATCAAGGAGAACACCGTCATCTCCAACCTGAAAAGCTACCTCATGGGCGGCATCTGCCTGAGCGACAAAAAGATGCGGGAGGATACCGACTGGGCCATCCAGGCCATGCACATCAAGACCCCCAGCCAGTCCACCCAGATCCGTTCCCTCTCCGGCGGCAACCAGCAGAAGGTCATCATCGGCCGGTGGCTCCTCACCAAGCCGGAGGTGCTGCTGCTGGACGAGCCCACCCGCGGCATCGACGTGGGCGCAAAGTATGAGATCTACGAGCTCATCATCGACCTGGCCAACCAGGGCAAGGGAGTCATCATGGTCTCCTCCGAGATGCCGGAGCTGCTGGGCGTGTGCGACCGTATTCTGGTCATGTCCGGCGGCCAGCTGGCCGGCGAGGTAGACGCCAAGAACACCAGCCAGGAGGAGATCCTGACCCTGGCCGCCAAATATGTGTAAAGGGGAGGAACCGAGCAATGAGTAACGAGACCAAGACCCTGGAAAAGCCGGCTTGGGATGCCAAGCGGATCGGAGACCTGATTCTCAATAACGCCCTCATCATCCTGATGGTGGTGGCCGTCATTTACATCGCCATATCCAATGAGAATTTCCTCAAGCCCACCTCCATCATCAACATCATCTCCCAGACGGCTGCCTACCTGCCCGCCGCCCTGGGTATCGCCGGCTGTATTGTCCTCACCGGCACCGACCTGAGCGCCGGTCGTATCGTGGGCCTCACCGCCTGTATCTCGGCCTCCCTCCTCCAGAGCACCACCAACCTGGCCAACAAGATGTGGCCTGAGATCGGCACCCTGCCCATCTGGGTGGTCATCCCCATCGCCATGCTCATCGGCGCCGTCATCGGCTCCTTCAACGGCCTGTTCGTGGCCAAGTTCAAGCTCCACCCCTTCATCGTCACCCTGGGCACCCAGCTCATCGTCTACACCCTGCTGCTGCTGTACGTCCAGCAGGGCAACAACAAGGGTATGGCCATCTCCAATCTGGACGCCTCCTACACCGACTTCGTCAAGGGCTCCATCCTGAAGGTGGGCGGCGTCGCCATCCCCAACTATGTCTGGTTCGCCATCGCCCTCACCATCCTCATGTGGTTCATCTGGAACAAGACCACCTTCGGCAAGAACATGTTTGCCCTGGGCGCCAATGAGGAGGCCGCCCGGGTCTCCGGCGTCAACGTCTTCCTCACCACCGTCATGGTCTTCGCCCTGGCCGGCGCCATGTATGGCTTCACCGGCTTCATCGAGGGCGCCCGCATCGGCTCCAACACCGCCAACACCGGTCTCAACTACGAGCTGGACGCCATCGCGGCCTGCGTCATCGGCGGCGTCTCCTTCGTCGGCGGCATCGGTAAGATCCGCGGTATCGTCATCGGCGTGCTAATGCTCCGCCTCATCTTCATCGGCCTGACCATGATGAAGGTGGACCCCAACCTCCAGTACCTCATCAAGGGCGCCATCATCCTCTTCGCCTGCGCCCTGGATATGCGCAAGTATCTGGCCAAGAAGTAAGAGAGTTTTTTCCAAAGGACTGTGCAGCGGCACGAAATCATGGTACAATAAGGGACAGGGCAGTCAGTCTGCCCTGTCCCTTTTTGCCATATCGGCGGACCGTGGGTCCGCCAGATCATAGAGAGGTGAATCATATGGCCGATGTCATCGGCAAGACCCAGGCATTTTTGCGGACCTATGGCCTGGACCCCGCCCTGGTGGATGTGGACGCCTGCGCCAGAGCCTTTCAGGCCGACATGGAACGGGGGCTCCGGGGGGATCCGGATGCCTGGATGATGATGCTGCCCACCTATCTGTCCCTGGACGGGGACATCCCCAGGGACACCCCCACCATCGTCATCGATGCCGGCGGCACCAACTTCCGCATCGGTCTGGTCACCATCACCGACCATGGGCCGGTTGTGGAGGGGCTGCGGGTCTTCCCCATGCCCGGCTCTCAGGAACCCATCACCTGGGAGACCTTCGTGGACCAGGTCTCCGACGCTATCCTCCCCCTCACGGACCGGAGCCGCCGGGTGGGTTTCTGCTTCTCCTACGCCGCCGAGATCCTGCCCAACCGGGACGGGAGGGTCCTCAACCTCTCCAAGCAGGTCCAGATCTCCGGCTCCGCCGGGAAGGAGCTGGGCCGGGACCTCTCGGCTGCCCTGGCGGCCAAGGGGGCGGAGGGGGTCGCCTTCGTGGTCCTCAACGATACGGTGGCCGCCCTGCTGGGGGGCGTGGCCGCCCTGGGAGAGGAGCATTTTGACGGGTATATCGGCCTCATTTACGGTACCGGCGTCAACACCTGCTATGTGGAGCGCCGGGAGCAGCTGGGCAAGGTGACCACCCCCTGGGACCGGGACACCATGCTCATCAATATGGAGTCGGCCCGGTTCGACGGCGTTCCGATGAGCGCCTTTGACCGGGCGCTGGACGAGAACAGCGTGGACCCCGGCCTGTGCCACTATGAGAAGATGGTCTCCGGACGCTATCAGGGGGAGCTGGTGTGGCGGGCCCTCCGGCAGGGGGCGGCGGACGGGCTCTTTTCCTCCGGACTGAGCGACTTCCTGACCGGTTTGGAAGGGCTCACCATGGTCCAGGCCGACGCCTTCGCCGCCCGGCCCTATGGAGAGAATCTGCTGGCCGCCGCCTGCGGCGGGGAGGAAGACCGGGAGATGCTCTACACCGTCATAGACCGGGTGGTGGAACGCTCCGCCCGGCTGGTGTGCGCCAATCTGGCCGGCATCCTCCTCCAGACCGGTTCCGGGCAGCACATCCACCGCCCCGCCTGCGTGGTGGCGGAGGGATCCACCTTCTATAAAGGACATCTGTTCCGGGGCAAGCTGGAACGGCTGTGCGGCAGCTATATCACCGGTACGCTGGGTCGGCATCTGGCCTTCCGCCAGGTGGCCGACGCCAATCTGGTGGGGACCGCGGCGGCGGCCCTATTGAATCCGTAAACCGCATACAATGTGAAAGGGGCTTGGAAGGATGAAAACAGACATTGAGATCGCCCAGGCGGCGGAGATGCTGCCCATCGGGCAGATCGCCCGTCAGGTGGGCCTGGATGAGGACAAGCTGGAGTACTATGGGAAGTATAAGGCCAAGGTGGACACCCTGGCCCTGCGGGACGCGCCCCGGAAGGGCAAGCTCATCCTGGTGACGGCCATCAACCCCACCCCGGCAGGGGAGGGCAAGACCACCACCAGCGTGGGCCTGGGCGACGCCCTCCACCGGCTGGGGAAAAATGCCGTCCTGGCCCTGCGGGAGCCCTCCCTGGGCCCCGTCTTCGGTGTGAAGGGCGGGGCCGCCGGCGGCGGGTACGCCCAGGTCGTGCCCATGGAGGACATCAACCTCCACTTCACCGGCGACTTCCACGCCATCGGCGCGGCCAACAACCTCCTTTCCGCCATGCTGGACAACCACATCCAGCAGGGCAACGCCCTGGACATTGACGTCCGGCGCATCACCTGGAGGCGGTGCGTGGACATGAACGACCGGCAGCTGCGGAACATCGTCTGCGGCCTGGGCGGCAAGGTCAACGGCGTCCCCAGAGAGGACGGCTTCGACATCACCGTGGCCAGCGAGATCATGGCGGTGCTGTGCCTGGCCTCCGACCTCGTGGATTTGAAGGCCCGGCTGGGCCGCATGGTGGTGGCCTACAACCGCTCCGGCGAGCCGGTGTACTGCTCCGACCTGAAGGCCCAGGGGGCCATGACCGCCCTGCTCAAGGACGCCATCCGGCCCAATCTGGTCCAGACCCTGGAGCACACCCCCGCCCTCATCCACGGCGGCCCCTTTGCTAACATCGCCCACGGATGCAACTCGGTGGCGGCCACCGACACCGCCCTGAAGCTGGGGGACTATGTGGTCACCGAGGCCGGCTTCGGCGCTGACCTGGGGGCAGAGAAGTTCCTGGACATCAAGTGCCGGGCGGCGGGGCTCACCCCCGACGCGGTGGTCATCGTGGCCACGGTCCGGGCCCTCAAGCACCACGGCGGCTGCCCCAAGGCCGCCCTGGGCAGCGAGGACCTCTCCGCCCTGGAAAAGGGCCTGCCCAACCTCCTCAAGCACGTGGAGAACATCACCAAGGTGTACGGCCTCCCCGCCGTGGTGGCCATCAACCAGTTTGACAGCGACACCGACGCCGAGATCGCCATGATCCGGGACGCCTGTGGGAAGTACGGCGTCCGGGTGGCCCTGAGCCAGGTGTGGGCCAAGGGCGGCGAAGGCGGCGAGGAGCTGGCCCGGGAGGTCCTGCGCATCATCGACGAGGCCAAGCCTGACTTCCATTTCGCCTATGAGAGCGCGGCCCCCCTCACGGACAAGATCGAGGCGGTGGCCCGGAAGGTCTACGGCGCCGACGGGGTGGACTACGCCCCTGCCGCCGCCAAGGAGCTCCAGCGCCTCACCGAGCTGGGCTACGGCAACCTGCCGGTATGCATGGCCAAGACCCAGTACTCCCTGTCCGACGACGCCGGAAAGCTGGGGGCCCCCACCGGCTTCCGCATCAAGGTCCAGAAGGTGAAGGTCTCCGCCGGCGCCGGTTTCGTGGTGGTCCTCACCGGCGACATCATGACCATGCCCGGCCTGCCCAAGGTCCCCGCCGCCGAGCACATCGACGTGGACGAAAACGGCGTCATCACCGGTCTGTTCTGAGTCTGACAAAGCAATGACAAGCGTGGACGCCATGCGTCCACGCTTGTTTTTTGTTCCGGGATAGGGACATCCTCCTTCGACGCGGAGGGGACTTGTGCCAAGTATACAAAACCTACCGGTTTGGAGGGCAATATTTGGGCTTGCCATCCCCCGGGGGACGTAGTACTATAAAAAGCGAAGAGTTTGATGCGGCTAATTCGCAGCCAAAGGACCGGCGCGAGTGCTAAAGGCAGGGAATGACAGATGGCGGCAGAGACAGTGAAAAAGGGCGGGACCCTGATGGACCTGGAGCCGGGACAGAGCGGCGTGATCCTGAAGGTGGGCAGCGACAAGGGGCCCGTGAAGCGCCGGCTTGTGGATATGGGGCTCACCCCCGGCACCATGATAACGGTGCGGAAGGTGGCCCCCTTCGGCGACCCCATTGAGGTGAATATCCGGGGCTATGAGCTCTCCCTACGGAAGGAGGATGCGGCGCAGATCGCCGTGACCACCAGCCGGGAGGAGACCGACGCCCGGCATCAGGAGCGCCACCGGCGGCGGCAGGCCGCCCAGCAGTCCCCGGACGAGGCCACACGGAAGAAGATGGAGGCCGCCCACGCCCATGAGAAGGAGCACCACGGCGGCGTGCCCGACTACGCCAGCCATGACACCCGGGAGATGAAGCTGGCCCTGGTGGGGAACCCAAACTGCGGTAAGACGACCCTCTTCAACGCCCTCACGGGTTCCAACCAGTATGTGGGCAACTGGCCCGGCGTGACGGTGGAGAAGAAGGAGGGCAGGGCCTCAGTGGACGGCAAGCCGGTGACCATTGTGGACCTGCCGGGCATCTACTCCCTCTCCCCCTACTCCATGGAGGAGATCGTGGCCCGGGACTTCATCGTGGGGGAACACCCCGACGCCATCATCGACATCGTGGACGCCACCAACATCGAGCGCAATCTCTACCTCACCGCCCAGCTTCTGGAGCTGGAGCGGCCCATGGTGGTGGCCCTCAATTTCATGGACGAGGTGGAAAAGCACGGGGACCGCATCGACGTGGAGCGGCTCTCCCGGGAGCTGGGGGTGCCGGTTATCCCCATTACCGCCCGCTCTGGGGAAAACGTGGAGGAGATGCTCCGGGTGGCCCACCGGCAGATGCACATCGGCGTGACGGTGGAGCCCGACGACCTCTATGACGACTATACCCACCGCATCCACCATCAGGTGGGCGAGCTCATCCATGACCGGGCCTACGAGGTGGGCCTGCCCGCCCACTGGTCCTCCATCAAGCTCATTGAGGGGGACGCCCTGGTAGAGGAGGCCCTGGGCCTGGACGAAAAAACGAAAAAGTGGCTGGACGCCATCTGCCGGGACTACGAGAGCGCCTATGCTCTGGGAGACCGGGAGACCCTCATCGCCGACAGCCGGTACCAGTTCATTCAGCGGGTGGTGGAGGCGTCGGTGGTGCGGGGGCAGCCCCACGACGCCCTCACCCTCTCCGACAAGATCGATTCCATCGTCACCAACAAATATCTGGCCATCCCCGTCTTCCTCCTCATGATGCTGGCCATGTTCGCCATCACCTTCGGCCCCGTGGGCTCCTTCCTCTCGGATGGGGTGGAGTATCTGGTGGGGGAGGTCTTCGCCGGCTGGGTGGCCTCGGCCCTGACAGCCGCCCAGGTGGCCCCCTGGGTGGAGTCCCTGCTGGTGGACGGCGTCATCTCCGGCGTGGGAGGCGTGCTCACCTTCCTGCCTCAGATCGCCCTCCTCTTCCTGTTCCTCTCCATTTTGGAGGACTCGGGCTACATGGCCCGGGCCGCCTTTATCATGGACCGGCTGCTGCGGCGGTTCGGCCTCTCGGGCAAAGCCTTCATCCCCATGCTCATGGGCTTCGGCTGCACCGTCCCCGCCGTCATGGGGGCCCGGACCATGGAGAATGAAAAGGACCGGCGCATGACCATCATGCTGGTGCCCTTCATGTCCTGCTCGGCCCGGCTGCCGGTGTACGGCCTGATGTCCGCCGCCTTCTTCCCCAGATACAGCGGTCTGGTGGTCTTCTCCCTCTATGTCATCGGCATCCTGTTCGCCATCGTCTCCGGCGTCATCCTCAAAAAGACCATGTTCCAGGGGGAGCCCGCCGCCTTCCTGCTGGAGCTGCCCCCCTACCGTCTGCCCACCTTCCAAAACTGCGCCATGCATGTGTGGGAGAAGGTCCGGGGCTTCCTGGTGAAGGCGGGCACCCTCATCCTGGCCATGAGCGTGGTCCTCTGGTTCCTCCAGAGCTTCGGCCCCGGCTTTGCCATGGTGGAGGACGCCTCGGACTCCTTCCTGGGGCTGGTGGGCGGCTTCATCGCCCCCGTCCTCCGCCCCCTGGGCTTCGGCACCTGGCAGGCGGCGGTGGCCCTCCTCTCCGGTCTCATCGCCAAGGAGGCGGTGGTCTCCTCCATGAGCATGTTCTACGGCTTCTCCCTGGGGGCCAGCGGCGCGGTGGTGGCCTCCGCCCTCTCCGGCACCTTCCAGACCCCGGTGGCGGCCTACGCCTTCCTGGTCTTCGTGCTGCTCTACGTCCCCTGTGTGGCGGCGGTGTCCACCATCCACAAGGAGATGAACTCCGCCAAGTGGACCCTCCGCTCCGTGCTCTGGCAGATCGGGGCGGCCTACCTGGGGTCCTTCCTGGTCTACCAGATCGGCAGCCTGATCGTGGGCTGAAAGGAGCGCGCCATGAAGTATGTCATCTACGCCGCCGTGGCTCTGCTCATCCTGTGGGCGGTGGTCTATCTGGTCCGCCACGTCCGGCGGCAGCTCCGGGGCGAGTGCGGCTGCGGCGGCGGGAGCTGCGGCGGCGACTGCGCCGCCTGCGGAAAGAGCTGCGGAAAGCGGAAATAGGAAAAGGAGGTCCCTGCCCATATCGGGCAGGGACCTCGTTTGGTATCTCACTCCAGCGCATGCCGGCTGCGGACCAGCTCAATGGCCTCCTTGCCGGAGAGGTGCTCCACCGCCACCTCCACCATGGCCACGCCGGGCAGCTCCCTGCGGATGATCTCCTCTCGGTGCTCCGGGGGATCGTCGGGGGCGTAGCGCAGGGCCAGCTTTTCCAGGGCCTCCCGGAACTCCGCCGGGTCCTCCAGGATTCTGGCCTTTCCAAAGAGAATGACACTGCGGAAGTAGGTGGTGTACTCTGGGGGGACCACCTGGTCCCGGTCCACCACGCAGAAGGAGACCCTGGGGTCCTTCCGGATGGCGTCCAGCTTGTGGCCGGAGCGGGCGCAGTGGAACCAGAGCCTCCCGTCCTCATAGAAATAGCTCAGGGGGACGGCGTAGGGATAGCCGTCGTCGCCGTGGACAGCCAGCACCCCGGAGGTGCCGCGGTCCAGCACCGCCAGACACTCCTCCCGGGAGAGGACCTGATTTTTTCGTCTCATAGCACGAAACATGCGGAAAAACCACCTTTCTGTCTTTACTCTGTGGACCAGTTATACCACGGCGGAGGAAATTTTGCAAGGTGGGAGGGCCGGCACTGGACAGGACCGGCCCGGTGGGGTATGATAAGGCATCAGAAGAAAGGCGGGAGTGCGTTGATGAGCCAGAACGGGACATGCTATATCGTGGGTGCGGGGGAATTCTATGACCGGAGCTTCACGCCGGGGGAAGGGGATCTGGTCATCGCCGCCGACGGGGGCTTCGGGACTCTGTCGGACCGGGGGACGGCCATGGACCTGGTGGTGGGGGACTTTGACTCCATGGGCTTCCGGCCCGACCACCCCAATGTGGTGGACCTGCCGGTGGAAAAGGACGACACCGACATGATGGCCGCCATCCGGCTGGGCTGGGAACGGGGCTACCGGACCTACCGGCTCTACGGTGGCACCGGGGGCCGGGTGGACCACACTCTGGCCAACCTGCAAGGGCTGGTCTGGATCTCCAGACGGGGCGGGCGGGGCTTCCTGGTGGGGGAGAACTGGACCGCCGCGGCCATCACCGACGGCGAGATGACCTTTTCCAACCGCCACAGGGGCTTCCTCTCTGTCTTCTGCCAGGGGGACCGGGCGGAAGGGGTGACCCTGGAGGGTCTCAAGTACCCCCTGAAGGACGCCGTCCTCACCTGTGATTTTCCACTGGGTGTGAGCAATGAGTTCACCGGCGCGGAGAGCCGGGCGGCGGTCCGGAAGGGGACGTTGCTTCTAGTGTGGTACGACTGAGAACAGGGCGGGCGGGACCGGATGGTCCCACCCGCCCTGTTTGTTGGCAGAGGTATGGGTTTGCGGCGGAATAGAACTGGTCAGCAGTCACGGGATGAGCTTTCACGGTGTGTCTCGCCCTCCCGGAGCATATTGGTGTGGATGTCCAGGACGGACTGGGCGGCATCCTCCAGGTCCTTGACGTCCTCCATGTGATCGACCAGATCAGTCTGGAGCAGGTCGCCGTAGTCCTTGCGGCCTTTGTAGACCAATTTGAGGAGGATGGGGGTGACGATGGTGGTGGCGGCCACCATGATGACCACTGGACCGAAGTATGTGGCGGTCATCAGGCCGGTGGCGATGCCCTTGTTGGCCACGATGAGGGCCACCTCGCCTCTGGAGATCATACCCACACCGATCTGGACGCACTCCCGGTTGGTGTAGCGGCACAGCTTGGCGCCCAGGCCGCAGCCCACGATTTTGGAGACGATGGCCCATACCATCAGAAGAACGGAGAAGAGGACGATGGAAAGGGTCATGTGGGGCAGTACCACCTTGGCGCCGATACTGGCAAAGAAGCAGGGGGAGAGGAGCATGTCGGAGAGCCCTTCGCACTTGGAGGCAATATAAGTGGTGCGGTTGGTGTTGGAGATGATGACGCCGGCCACATAGGCGCCGGTGATGTCGGCCACGCCGAACCACACCTCTGCAATATAGGCGCAGAGCATGCAGAAGGCCAGGGAGAGGACGGCATAGCGGCGGCGGTCCCGACCAGGGCCGCCGGTGAGCCGGTCCACCAGCCTGTGGGCCGCCATCCCGCCCACCAGGGCCAGCACGAAGAAGGCGGCGATCTTCAGTAGTACGGTGAAGATACTCACGGTGGGATCGGCCATGCTGGTGATGAGGGTGAGGCCCACGATGCCCAGTACGTCGTCGATGAGGGCGGCGCCCAGGATGGCGTTGCCCGAGCGAGTGGACAGCCGGCCCATCTCCCGCAGAGTCTCCACAGTGATGCTCACCGAGGTGGCGGTGAGGATGACGCCGATGAAGAGATGCTGGAGCAGAAATTCCTTGCCGGGGTGGAAGAGGGCGGCCAGGGCCGTGCCACCGGCCAGAGGGACCAGCACGCCGATGAGGGCGATGAGAAAGGCGGGCCCGCCGGATTTTTTCAGCTCCTTCACGTCGGTCTCCAGACCGGCGGTGAACATGAGCACGATGACCCCCAGCTCGGAGAGTTCATTGAGAAACTCGGTCTCCCGCAAAAGCCCCAGACAGGCCGGACCCAGGATCAGGCCGGCCAGCAGCGCCCCCACCACCTGGGGCATGGCGATGCGCTTGGTGGCCATACCCAGCAGCTTGGTGGCCGCCAGGATGATGGCTACACTCAGAATAAAATCATAGGATTCCATGATACACCGCTCCACTTTCTCTAAAAAATAGATTCTCCGCAGGGCGCTGCTTGTACAGAGCACCTTCGGAGAACGGAGGTAATTCTACACCTGTCTGTCGGAAAAAATCAAGGGTCGGACGGGACGTAGCCGGAAACATTGTTGGAACGAACAAATGGAAGGGCTTGTTCACGAGCAGATTGTGGACAACCAGCCAAGGTCGGACAATTTCTGCTTGCAATGGGGAGAGACATCCAGTATACTGAGGATGTTAGGAATATGGTTCGGATGATGGCATCGGGAGAGACCGCTTCGGCGGCGCCGAAGGGGAGCGGCAAGAACTCTCAGGCAAAAGTACCGATGCCGGACGAGACTCCGAAGACCAAAGGGGCCCAGGCCCCGGCGGACCGAAGAAGCAATCTGCCCCGACGGGGCGGAGAATCTTTCAGGTGAGAAGACGGAGGCGTGCCTTTGTTTGGCGCGCCTCCGTTTCCTGTTTTTTGTCCTACCAATTTTCAGAAAGAAGGGATCGCCAATGGAAAAAAAGACGCCGCTTTACGACCGCCATGAGGCGCTGGGCGGCAAGATCGTCCCCTTTGCGGGCTATCTGCTGCCGGTCCAGTATCCCACCGGCGTCATCGCCGAGCACATGGCCGTCCGCACCGCCGCCGGGCTCTTCGACGTCTCCCACATGGGAGAGCTGGTCTTTACCGGCCCGGACGCCCTCCAAAACCTCAACCATATGCTCACCAACGACTTCACCGGCATGGCCGACGGTCAGGTCCGCTACTCCCCCATGTGCAACGACGCCGGGGGCTGCGTGGATGACCTCATCGTCTACAAGGTCCGGGAGGAGACCTATCTGGTGGTGGTCAACGCCGCCAACAAGGATAAGGACGCCGCCTGGATGGCGGAGCACCTGACCGGAGCTTGCAGGATGAAAGACATCTCGGAGACCGTGGCCCAGGTGGCCCTCCAGGGACCAAAATCCAAGGAGATCCTGCTGAAGCTGGTGGGAGAGGAGGACCTGCCCAAGAAGTATTACAGCTTTGTCCCCGCGGTCATGGTGGGGGGCATCCGCTGCCTCGTCTCCCGGACCGGCTACACCGGGGAATTTGGCTACGAGCTCTACTGCGCCGCCGGGGAGGGCCCCGCCCTGTGGGACCTGCTGCTGGAGACGGGGAAGGAAGCGGGCCTCATCCCCTGCGGCCTGGGGGCCCGGGATACCC
This sequence comes from Intestinimonas sp., assembly GCF_026169115.1. Taxonomy (GTDB): domain Bacteria; phylum Bacillota; class Clostridia; order Oscillospirales; family Oscillospiraceae; genus Intestinimonas. The sequence continues at coordinate 39,258 of NZ_JAPFEA010000029.1, forward strand.
TGCGTCTGGAGGCCGCCATGCCCCTCTACGGCCATGAGCTCACCGACGACATCGGCCCCCTGGAGGCGGGGCTGGACTTTGCCATCAAGCTGGGCAAGGAGGATTTCATCGGCAAGGCCGGCCTGGAGAGCCGACTGCCCCTGACCAAGGTCCGTGTGGGCCTGGAGGTCACCGGTCGGGGGATCGTCCGGGAGCACCAGGACATCTATATTGGGGACCGGCTAGCGGGACAGACTACCTCCGGTACCCACGCCCCCTTCCTGGGGAAGGCCATCGCCATGGCCTATCTCTCCCCGGAGGACGCCGTTGAGGGCAAGCAGGTGGAGGTGGACGTCCGGGGCCGCCGGGTGGCCTGCAAGGTGGTCCCCCTGCCCTTCTACAAACGCTGAACCGGAAGATCAGCCATCGTTATTTTATATTAGGAGGAATTTATGATGAATACCCCTGAGCATCTCAGCTACACCAAATCCCACGAGTGGGTCCTTTTTGCCGCGGACGGAAGCGCCAAGGTGGGCCTCACCGACCACGCCCAGGACGCCCTGGGCGACCTGGTCTTCGTCAATCTGCCCCAGGTGGGGGACGCCCTCACCTGCGGCGAGGCATTGGGCGACGTGGAGTCGGTGAAGGCCGTCTCCGACGTATACAGCCCGGTGAGCGGCACCGTGAAGGCGGTCAATGAGGATCTGCTGGATGCCCCCGAGGCCATCAATGCCGACCCCTACGGCGCCTGGCTGGTGGAGGTGGAGGATATCACCGACCGGGAGGAGCTGCTGGACGCCGCCGCCTACGAGGCCCACTGCGCCCAGGAGGGCTGAGCCCGTCCAACATACGGAAAGGAGCTGATCCAAGGATATGGGAAGCTATCAGCCATCCACCCAGGCGGAGCGACAGGCCATGCTGGAGGCCGTCGGCTGCCGCAGCATGGATGATCTCTACGCCCAGGTGCCGGCGGAGATGCGCGTGGAGCAGCTGGACCTGCCCGAGGGCGGGAGCGAGCTGGAGGTCCGGCGGACCCTGGAGGGCATCGCCGCCAAAAATATGGTCTTCCCCTCGGTCTTCCGGGGGGCGGGGGCCTACAAGCACTATATCCCCGCCATCGTCAAAAGCGTGACCAGCAAGGAGACCTTTGTCACCTCCTACACCCCCTATCAGGCCGAACTCTCTCAGGGGGTGCTTCAGTCCATTTTTGAATACCAGACCATGATCTGCGCTCTCACCGGCATGGACGCCGCCAACGCCTCTGTCTATGACGGCCCCTCCGCCGCCGCCGAGGCCGTGGCCATGTGCCGGGACCGGAAGCGGAGCACCGTCCTCATTTCGGCTGCCGCCCATCCCATGGTCCGCCGGACGGTGGAGACCTATTGCTTCGGCAGCGGCATGGAGGTGAAGACCGTCCCCATGAAAAATGGCTTCACCGACGCCCAGGCCCTCGCCGACCTCCTGGACGACACGGTGGCCTGCTTCTATCTCCAGCAGCCCAACTACTATGGCCGCATCGAGTCGGCCCAGGCCCTGGGAGAGGCCGCCCACGCCGCCGGGGCCAAGTTCATCATGGGGGTCAACCCCATCGCCATGGCCGTGCTCAAGACCCCGGGGGAGTGCGGCGCCGACATCGCCGTGGGCGAGGGGCAGCCCCTGGGCATGCCCCTGAGCTTCGGCGGACCCTATCTGGGCTTCATGGCGGCCACTGCTGCCCTCACCCGGAAGCTGCCCGGCCGCATCGTGGGCGAGACCACCGACCACGACGGACGGCGGGCCTATGTGCTCACCCTCCAGGCCCGGGAGCAGCACATCCGCCGGGAGAAGGCGTCCTCCAACGTCTGCTCTAACCAGGCCCTCTGCGCCATGACGGCTGCCGTCTACCTGGCCGCCATGGGGCCCGACGGCCTGCGGCAGGCCGCCGAGAGCTGCATGGCCCACGCCCGGTATACCGCCGAGCGGGTGTGCGCAGTACCCGGCTTTGACATGGTCTATCCCGGCCCCTACTTCCATGAGTTCGTCACCACCTGCCCCTGCAAGCCGGAAAAGCTGCTCGATGGTCTGGCCTGCTGGGGCATCCTGGGCCCCCTCCCCCTGGAGGACGGCAACCTGCTGTGGTGCGCTACGGAGATGAACGCCAGGAACGAGATCGACGCCCTGGAACAGGCCATTCGGGAGGTGGTATGAGTGGAACTGCTGTTTGAAAAAAGCCGCAAGGGCCGCCGCTGCGACCTGCTGCCCCCCCTGGACGTGCCCCCCGCCCACCTGATGGAGGGCACAAAACGGGAGAGCCCTCTGGAGCTGCCTGATCTCTCCGAGGTGGATCTGGCCCGGCACTACTCTGCCCTGGAGCGCCGGGCCCACGGGGTGAACAATGGCTTCTATCCCCTGGGCTCCTGCACCATGAAGTACAACCCCCGGCTCAACGAGGAGCTCGCCGCCCTGCCCGGCTTCACCGGGGTCCATCCCACCCAGAGCGCCGACACCGCCCAGGGCTGTCTGGAGGTCCTCTATCTGGCCGAGGAGCTGCTGTGCGAGATCACCGGCATGGAGGCCATGACCTTCCAGCCCGCCGCCGGGGCCCACGGGGAGTTCACCGCCCTGCTGATGGTGAAGAAATACCATCTGGACCGGGGGGACACCGCCCGGACCAAGATCCTGGTCCCGGACTCCGCCCACGGCACCAACCCGGCCTCCGCCGCCATGTGCGGCTTCACCGTGGTCAACGTGCCCTCCAACCCGGAGGGAGGCGTGGACCTGGAGGCTCTGCGGGCGGCAGCCGGTCCCGACACCGCCGCCCTCATGCTCACCAATCCCAACACCCTGGGGCTCTTTGACCCCAATATTCTGGAGATCACCCAGATCGTCCACGACGCCGGCGGACTGTGCTACTATGACGGGGCCAACCTCAACGCCGTCATGGGCGTGGTCCGGCCCGGAGATATGGGCTTCGATCTGGTCCATTTGAACCTCCACAAGACCTTCTCCACCCCCCACGGCGGCGGCGGGCCCGGCTCCGGCCCTGTGGGCTGTAAGAGTTTTTTGCGGGACTTCCTGCCCCTGTTCCATGTGGAGGAGGGGGCCGACGGCCTGGAATTCCAGCATCCGGCCAAGAGCATCGGCAGCGTCAAGGGCTTTTACGGCAACTTCACCGTAGTGGTGAAGGCCCTCAGCTATATCCTCACCCTGGGGGCCCAGGGCATCCCCGAGGCCGCCAAGGGGGCGGTGCTCAACGCCAACTACCTGCGGGAGCAGCTGCGGGGGACCTATGACATCGCCTACGGCGACGGCCCCTGCATGCACGAGTTCGTGCTTACCCTCCGTGACCTCAAAAAGGAGACCGGAGTCTCCGCCATGGACGTGGCCAAGGCCCTCATCGACCACGGCATCCACCCGCCCACCATGTATTTCCCCCTCATTGTGGAGGAGGCCCTCATGTTTGAGCCCACCGAGACCGAGTCCCGGGAGACCCTGGACGAGGCGGCGGCGGTGCTCAGAAGCATCCGTGCTCAGGCTGACGCCGACCCGGAGGCCCTCCACACCGCCCCCCACACCACGCCCATCGGACGACCCGACGAGGTCAAGGCCGCCCGTCACCCGGTGCTGCGGTACAGGCCGCCGGAGGGCGAGGCATGAGCTGGGACCTCATCGTCATCGGCGGCGGCCCCGGCGGCTATACCGCCGCCATCCGGGCCGCCCAGCTGGGGCTGCACACCGCTCTGGTGGAGCGGGACGCCATGGGCGGCACCTGCCTCAACCGGGGGTGCATCCCCACCAAAGCCCTCATCCATGCTGCCGAGCGGTATGAGGAGCTGCTGACCTGCGACACCTTCGGCCTGCGGACGGAGGGGGTCTCCTTTGACTACCCGGCTATGTGCGAGCGCCGGGACCAGGTGGTGGGCCAGCTCCGGGACGGCGTGGAGCGCCTTTTGAAGGGCAACAAGGTGGAGCGCATCACCGGTACCGCCTGTATCCTGGGCCCCGGACGGGTCCGGGTGGGGGAAGAGGTGCTGGAGGGGACCCACATCCTCGTCGCCGTGGGGGCCCGTCCCGCCCTGCCCCCGGTGCCCGGGCTGGACGGGCCCGGGGTCCTCACCAGCGACGACCTCCTCACCGGAGCTCGATTCTATCCCAAACTTGCCATCCTCGGCGGCGGGGTCATCGGTATGGAATTTGCCGGGCTCTACCGGACCTTGGGGGCGGAGGTCACCGTGCTGGAGGCCATGGACCGGGTGCTCCCCACCCTGGACCGGGAGCTCTCTCAAAGTCTGAGCATGCTCATGAAGAAGCGGGGCGTGAAGCTGTGTACCGGCGCCCGCCTGGAGCGGGTGGAGCGGGGCCCCGACGGCCTGGTCTGCACCTATACTGTGAAGGAGAAGACCGAATGTATCACAGCCGACGCCCTGCTGGTGGCCGCCGGACGCCGGGCCAACACCGAAGGGCTGTGTGCCCCGGAGGTGGACCTGGGCCTGGACCGGGGGGCTATCCCCGTGGATGACCGATTCCAGACCTGCGTCCCCGGCATCTATGCCATCGGCGACGTGGTGAAGGGCGGCATCCAGCTGGCCCATGTCGCCGCTGCCCAGGGGATCAACGCCGTGAGCATGCTGGCGGGGAAGGAGCCGCCCATGGACCTCTCCGTGGTGCCCTCCTGCGTCTATGTCCGCCCGGAGATGGCCGCCGTGGGCCGCACCGAAGCCCAGTGTAAGGAGGCGGGCATCCCTGTCAAAACGGCCAAATACCTGACCGGGAGCAACAGCCGCAGCGTCATCGCCGACGCGGGCCGGGGCTTTATCAAGGTGGTTTACCACGGGGAGACCGGCATGGTGCTGGGGGCACAGCTCCTGTGCGAACGGGCCACCGACCTGGTGGGGGCCTTTGCCTCCGCCATCTCCAGGGGGGAGAATCTGGAGGATATGGCCAGGGTGATCCGGGCCCACCCAACCTTCGCTGAGGCTGTCGGCGAGGCGGCGGAGGCCGGCCTGGGCCTGAGCATCCACCAGCTCAACCGATAGAAATGGACAAAAAGGGCCGTTCGGCATGCCGAACGGCCCTTTTTCTGTCAGTTTGGGGTAAACAGCTGGTCCACCGTGGTCCCCAGGACCTGGGCCAGCCGGAAGGCCAGGGCCAGGGTGGGGTCGTACTTATTGTTCTCGATGGCGTTGATGGTCTGGCGGGAGACGCCGCAGGTCCTGGCCAGCTCGCCCTGGGAGAGGGCGAGCCCCTCCCGCAGGGCCTTGATCCGATTTTCCATGCTCAGCCCCCCAGCCTGGCGCGGTGGTAGAGCAGGAAGACGAAGTAGAGGGTGGCGAGGACGGCCAGCAGGGTAAAGGGGTTGATGCTCTGGTAGCCGCGCAGGAAATTGAGGGCCACCCGGAGGATCAGATAGCCGGCGACACCGGCCAGGGTGGAGGCGCTGGCCTTCCAGACGATGAGCTGCCGCCGCTCATCTCCCGGACGGATGAGTGAGACCACCAGGGCGATGTCCAGGGCGGCGATGCCGAGCAGAAGCAGCAGGAACAGCCCATGGCCGATAGGATGGAGCAGATGCATAACGGAGCCTCCCTTCCAAATATAGATGGCAGTATGTCAAATTCTTTTGACATGTTGAGCATAGCAGACCGGGAGAAATGTGTCAAGAGTTTTTTACACTATTTGCAAATGGCCGGGAGCGTGGTACACTCAGTGGGAACAAACGGAACTGTGAGGAGTGTGGCGCATATGGCGGAAAAGGGACGGTTTGCCCCCAGTCCCAGCGGGCGGATGCACCTGGGAAATCTGTTTTCCTTCTATCTGGCCTGGCTGGATGCCCGGTCGGTGGGGGGACGTGTGGTCCTGCGGATGGAGGATCTGGACCCGGACCGCACCGGGCAGCCGTGGACGGAGCAGATCGTGGAGGACCTGGGCTGGCTGGGGCTGGACTGGGACGAGGGCTATGGGGTCGGAGGGCCGGATGGGCCCTACTGCCAGCGGGAGCGTACCCACCTCTATGACGCCGCCTTTGCGGTCCTCCGGGCCAGGGAGGCGGTCTACCCCTGCTGGTGCAGCCGGGCCCAGCGGCTGGCGGCCTCGGCCCCCCATCCGGGGGAGGTGCGGGACCTGGGACGCTGCCCATGCCGGGACCTCTCACGGGCAGAGCGGGAGGCCAGGGCCATGGTGAAGGCGCCGGCCTGGAAGGCAGCCCTGCCCCACGAGACCGTCCGCTTCCGGGATCTCATCCAGGGGGAGCAGACCTTCGACCTGGCCTGGGACTGCGGCGACTTCATCCTCCGCCGGGCCGACGGGGTGTACGGCTATCAGCTGGCGGTGACGGTGGACGATGCCCTGATGGGTGTGACACGGGTGGTACGGGGCCGGGACCTGCTGGACTCCGCCGCCCGGCAGATCTGGCTGATGGAGCAGCTGGGCCATCGCCCGCCGGTCTATGCCCATGTGCCTTTGCTGATGGCGGAGGATGGCCGGCGACTCTCCAAGCGGGAGCGCGATTTGGATATGGGCGTCCTTCGGACCAGACACACGCCCGCATCGCTCCGGGCGCTGCTGCGGGGGCTGGCGGGCCTGGACGCTGTGGAGCAGGGGATAGAGGCGGATTTCATCAAAAAAGTGAAAAAAGATGACATAAAAGTAGATATATCAAAACTTATTTGAAAACTTTACATAGATTTTACAAAAGTTATACCGAAATTTGACACAGTATCCCTTGTAATTGCGCACAAAAGCTGGTAGGGTAGCAAGTGGGAATTGGTTTGGTTTTGCACAAGGATTTACAAAGCACAGCACACGCGATCGGTTTGGAAACAGCATTGCTCCTGTCCACTGCACAGCATATCTCACCACCGCGCCATTTGAAAGGGAGGGTAACCATGCAAGTGACAAAGAGACGTATTGTCCCCTTTATGCTTGTCCTGGCAGCGATCACCGGATTACTGATGACCACCGCTTTCGCCGAGGGCGAAGCCGAGTATGTGAGCAATTTCTTCGCGCAGCCCCTGGCTCTTCTGCCCCCTGTGCTGGCCATTGTGCTGGCCCTCATCACCAAGGAAGTGTATACATCCC